>DMBA01000112.1 GCA_003446315.1 Ruminococcus sp.
CTATATGAGTACCGGCATAACGGGACAGGGGTTTCCTGTTTAACAGAAAAAGAGGTGAAACCGCAATGGCTTCACCTCTTTTTTTATGTGATTCAGACCGTGAAGAAGCGCTGATTTGCTTCAAATACATCATGCGGCTTCAATTCCTGATAGCCGGTCACATCTGCCGGCAGGGAGAGATTCGGTGCGTCGATCATGGCAGTCATCGGCTCCGGGCAGAAATAACCGTTGAAGCCCTTGTCGTTCCAGACAATCCAGAACTTATATTCCGGACTGACCTCATAGCAGATCTTCTTGCCGGATGCGGTATCTTCACAGATGACACCGTAAAATTTCTGGTCATCCAGCATGCCGTATTCCGCGGTATACATATCATTATCCAGATTCTGGAGCACCGGACACTTGGTTCCGTTCTTATATTCCAGATCAGACAGTTTCAGGTCGAGCAGGCGCTCTGTCGGCAGGCATCGCTCGTTGAGCTCGCAGCGTTTCCCGATCGGAACGGTCAGACGCATATCTTCCGGTTTTGCGCCGTCTAGAAACGGTGCCTGAATGGTGGTATGGGTTGCAGCAGAGATCGGAAGTGCCTTATCCGAAAGATTGATAATGGCGATCTTATGCTCCAGACCGTATTCACTCAGCGTGAAGGTCAGCTCCACGCGGAATTTCAGCGGCATATATTCGAAAAACGGATCGTTTTCATCATAATCATAAGCAGTTTTCACAACGGCGCAGTTTTCATCTGCGTGATGCGAAAGCACGGTATGTACACGCTTGTGCAGGAATCCGTGAATGTGGTTGTGATACGGCTCTGCTTCATTGACCGGAAGCTGATAAACTGCATCAGAGGTTTTCAGGATGCCGTCTGCAAAGCGGTTCGGGAGATAGAGCGTCGGAAGGCCCCAGACCTCGGCGGATTGCCGCAGGATCTCCGGTGTGTTATCCGGATTGAAGCGGAAGACATCAATATGATTCTTGACATCGCGCAGACGGATCACATTCGAACCGATCTCATAGGCAATATATGCCTCATAGCCGCCCGCTGATAACATGATACAGGGCGTTCCGTTCAAGATTGTTTGCTGTGTCGTATTCATGATACAGATATCCTCCTTTGACATTGCTGCTGAAGAATCAGAGCAGAAATAATCATTCACTTTAGTATAGCATATTTTCAGAAAAAACGCAAGTCTCATGGAACGATTTGTCAATATGTACGAATATCGGGCGGATTTTTGGGCAGAACGTAAAGGTTTTTTTGTCGGATTCCGCCGCAGAAAAAACTCCCCGTATCCGGCGCAGCACCGTATACGGGGAGTTGTGAGAGGGATTACGCCTCAGCGTGAACCGGAGAACGATCGCGGAACAGGAATGAAATACACCAGACGGCAGAAAGTGCCACCAGAATGTAGATCAGTCTGCTCACGATGGATGCGGCTCCGCCGAACATCCATGCGACGAGATCCAGCTCGAAAATGCCGACGAGACCCCAGTTGATCCCGCCGATGACCAGCAGAACCAATGCAAGCTTATCCCACATGATTTTCTCCTCGTTTCGTGGATTTGCAGCGCCGGCACCGAATACGCTGCAAATGGGATGCTGCATATTTGGGTGTCTGCGTCTGCGTTTGTAGTATGTGCATCGGGATGCGGCTTTATGCGGGATGCAAAAAGGAAATTTCTGACTGAAATGATCGCCGCATCAAAAAAGGCTCCCCTTCCGGTTTGACGGAAAGGGAACCCGATTTTTCGTGTAAATGCGTGCTCAGGTATAATCTACGACATTGACCCAACGGGACAGCATTTCAAATTCTGCCTCGCTGTTTTCCTTGACAGACTGCGATGCTGCAACGATCGGCATCCAGTTCTGCACATACTGCAAAGCGGTATCGCTCATTTTGCAGAAGGTTTTGAGATATTTCTTTGCAAATGCCTCGTCATGGTTCAGCATCAGATAGAGATAAGTGCGGGCGACATCTGCGGATGCGTTGCCCTGTGTGGCATGTGCCCAGTCGATGATGAACGGTGTGCCGTCTTCCGTGATGATGACATTGGACGGGTTGAAATCGCCGTGGCAGACCTTCTGGTGCTTCGGCATGCCTTCCAGACGGGTGTGCAGCTCGAACCGAACGGTCGCTTCGAATTTGCTGGAGCTGATCTTGCGGTGCATTTTATCTTTCAGCATGGTCAGCAGCGGTGCACGCTTGGTGTGGATCTCCATTTGCAGCGCCACAAACTGCTGCAAATATTCGTCCATTTTCTCCGGATTTTCTTCGATGAGCTGCTGGAGTGTCTTTCCGGCAATATAATCCGAACGGATCGCCCACTGATCGTCGATCTTGAAAACTTCGTGGATGCGCGGAATGTGCAGATCTGTTTCTTCCACACGCGCCTGATTCAGTGCTTCATTCAATACAGATGCTTTGGAATAATCTGCATTGAACAGCTTGACAACCGTATCGCCTTCCCGATATACGACCTTTGTCGGACGGACGGCAATGATCTGATCTTCATTGAATGCCATGGTAAAACCCCCTCTTTATACTGTTTGATCGTTCTTGCCGTAATAGGCATTCAGATACATCTGCTTAATTTCGGAAACCAGCGGATAACGCGGGTTTGCACCGGTGCACTGGTCATCAAATGCCTGCTCAGACATTTCATCCAGACGCTCCAGGAAGTCTTTTTCGTCAATGCCCCATTCGTGAATGCTGTTCGGGATGCCGATGGTGGTTTTCAGATCGTTCAGCGCTTTGATGAGTGCTTCCAGTTTATCCTGATCGGTCTTGCCCTTCAAGCCGACTGCTGCTGCGATCTCAGCATAACGGGCAAGTGTGTGCGGATAGCCATACTGCGGGAATGTGCCCATTTTCGGCGGCACTTCTGCTGCATTGAAGCGCAGCACCTGTTCCAGCATGAGTGCATTTGCAACACCGTGCGGGATGTGGTGGAATGCGCCGAGTTTGTGCGCCATCGAGTGGCAAACACCGAGGAATGCATTTGCAAACGCCATGCCCGCAAGAGTTGCCGCATTTGCCATGTTTTCCCAAGCCTTTTCTGCCTTTGCGCCTTCCTGATAGGTCTTCGGCAGATTCTCAAAGACCAGTTTCAGCGAACGGATCGCAAGACCGTCCGTGAAATCGGTTGCCATCATAGAAGCATAGGCTTCCAGTGCATGCGTTGCAACGTCGATACCGGATGCAGAGGTCAGGCTCTTGGGCGCGGTCTTCATCAGATCCGGGTCAACGATTGCCATATCGGGCATCAGCTCATAATCTGCCAGCGGATACTTCACGCCGGTGGTTTCATCTGTGATAACTGCGAACGGCGTGACTTCGGAACCGGTTCCGGCAGATGTCGGAACGGCAATGAAATATGCCTTTTCGCCCATCTTCGGGAAGGTGTAAATACGCTTGCGGATATCGCAGAACCGCATTGCCATATCCATGAAGTCCGCTTCCGGATGCTCATACAGCACCCACATGATCTTTGCGGCATCCATTGCGGAACCGCCGCCCATTGCGATGATGACATCCGGTGCAAAGGCTTTCATGATCTCTGCGCCCTTGCGTGCGGAAGAAAGCGTCGGATCCGGCTCGACCTCAAAGAATGCAGCATGTGCGATACCGAGCGATTCCAGTTTATCGGTGATCGGCTTGGTATAGCCGTTTTTGAACAGGAAGCTGTCTGTGACGAGGAAGGCACGCTTTTTGCCGAGCACCTTTCCAAGCTCATCCAGTGCTACCGGCAGGCAGCCCTGCTTGATATAAACCTTTTCCGGTGCACGGAACCACAGCATATTCTCTCTCCTCTCCGCAACGGTTTTGATATTCAGCAGATGCTTGACACCGACATTCTCGCTGACCGAGTTGCCGCCCCACGAGCCGCAGCCGAGCGTCAGGGAAGGTGCAAGATTGAAGTTATAGAGATCGCCGATGCCGCCGTGAGAAGAAGGCGTATTGACAACGATGCGGCAGGTCTTCATGCGCTCTGCCATTGCGTCGATCTTGGCGCGTTCCGTGACGGTATTGAGATAAACAGAAGAAGTGTGGCCGTAACCGCCGTCTGCGATCAGGCGTTCTGCCTTCTGCATCGCTTCCTCGAAGTCCTTTGCATGATACATGGCGAGCACCGGAGAGAGCTTTTCATGTGCAAATTCTTCGTTGATGCTGACATCCTCAACTTCACCGATCAG
>DMBA01000321.1 GCA_003446315.1 Ruminococcus sp.
GAACCGGCTCGAACGATTCGGACTCGTCTGGCGCATGACAGCCGATATTGCACCGGATAACCAATTTCTCTACGGGAACACACATAAGATCCCGCTGACAATGATCCTGATTCTGGCGAAAACCATTACCAATTATATCCGCAATATCAATCCGAGCGTTGATCTCTGGCATCGCGGTGTCTTCCGTGATATAGAGGTGAACGAGATTGAACCACTCCCGAACTGGGACGATAATGAACTTTAAGTGGGGAATTTGTATGAAAAAAACAATTACATTTCTGACAGCTCTGACGATGCTTTTTGCATCTGCATCTGCCAATTTACCTGTCGTTTCGGCAGCCGGAAGCTATAATATGAAGATCTCTGTTGATCTCTCCGGCTCCGGAAAAACCATCAGCCCGTATATTTACGGCATCAATGAATACAGCCATCAGGATGACCTCAAAAAGGTCACAACAACGGCGCTGCGTCAGGGCGGAAACCGCATGACTGCATATAACTGGGAGACAAATGCATCCAATGCAGGCTCGGACTGGAAACACAGTTCCGACAATAATCTCTCCAATTCCAATGCACCTGCGGATTGCGTCCAGCAGCTTTCCAGAGAAGCTGCAAAATACAATGTCAACTATAAGTTGACGACCTTGCAGCTAGCCGGTTATGCATCCGCTGACAAGGACGGTACTGTTACAGAAGCAGAAGCCGCACCGTCCGCACGCTGGAATGAAGTCAAAGCGGTCAAGGGAAGTCCTTTTGCCGATGAGCCGGATCTCACAGACGGCACCGTATATATGGATGAATATGTCAATTATATCATCAAGAAACTCGGAGATTCGCAGTCTGAAACCGGAATTCAGGCGTATTCGCTTGACAATGAGCCTGCGCTCTGGAGCCATACCCACAGCCGCATCCATCCGCAGCCTGTCGGTATGAAAGAGCTGAGCGACAAATCAATTGCAGTTGCAGAAGCGGTCAAAAAGCTCGATCCGAAAGCAGAGATCTTCGGGCCGGCACTCTATGGATACACCGCATACGATCATCTTGCAGATGATGATAACAGCACAGAATGGGAAACCCTGAAAGCGGAAGGCGGTTATCACTGGTATCTGGATTACTATCTCGCATCTATGAAAAAAGCATCGGATCAGGCGGGTGTCCGTCTGCTGGATGTGCTCGATATCCACTATTATTCTGAATCATGCCGCAACGGAACAGATGACAGATTGCAGTCTGTGCGGACGCTTTACGAAAAGGATTTCGTGGAAAATAGCTGGATCGGTCAGTGGTGCATGGAAAATGTGCCGATCCTGCCGACTGTGCAGGCATCCATCGACAAGTATTATCCCGGCACAAAGCTCGCCATTACGGAATACAATTTCGGCGGCGATGATGAACCGTCCGGCGCAATTGCACAGGCGGAAGCACTCGGCTGCTATGCGGATGCAAATGTTTATTTTGCATCTCTCTGGGGCGGCGGCGGATACATTCTCTCCGGTCTGAATCTTTATACGAATTATGACGGCAAGGGCGGCTGCTTCGGCGAAACGCTCATGCCGACCTCAACGGAAGATGTGGCAAAATCCAGCGCATATGCTGCGAAAAACAGCGATGCTTCCACACTGACCGTCATGGTGACAAACAAGAATCTGACTGACGAGGAAAACGCAGAGATCTCGCTGAAAGGCGCAAAGAAATCGTATAAAAAAGCGGCGGTTTACGGCGTAACACCGGCTTCCTCCGATATTAAGCTGCTGGATGTTGTAGATGTCAGCGGAAGCAGCGTGAAGGTAACGCTGCCTGCATATTGTGCTGCAATGGTCGTTGTATCTGATGATGCAGACGCATTTGCAAATGCGGCACAGGAAGAAACCGTTGAAAAGACAGAAACCTTTGACGATCCGATGAACATGCTCAATGCCAACGGTTATATTGAGATCCCGATCAGCGATCCGGAGCATCTCAAGAAGATCGTGCTGACCGGCGATGTTTCGTCCAGTGCCGGTTCTTCGTGGGCAACCGCAGGCTGCGCAGTCTGCATCAATGCGATTTCCACGGACGGTGTGCCGTTCTGGACAAGCAAGAGCTATACACTTGCACTCGGAAACGGCTCAAAAGCAACCGTTGAATTTGACGGCATTCTGACCAAAGAAGACTTTGATACCGGCGAAAAAGAAGATTTCAACGCATATGTTGCAGACGGCAAGGTCGAATTGCAGCAGTGGTGGTCGGCATCTGAAAAGCAGGAATCGAGTGCAGAGGATGCGATCACGGTCAATTACAAAAAGATCGAAGTCGTTTATGAGTATCCTGCCGGCGACAGTGTACAAGGTGACATCAACGGCGACGGAAAAGTAACTGCTGCGGATGCATCCGCATTACAAAAGCATCTGCTTGGTGTGAAAGCACTGACCGCAGATCAGGCAGCACCTGCCGACCTGAACGGCGATCAGAAACTCACCGCAATTGATTTGACGCTTCTGAAACGCATCATCAAATAACGGACATATAAATATAAAAACTCCGATGATCTCATGGGAAAGCCCCCTTCCCGATCATCGGAGTTTTCATTATTTTGAGGTTATTTGTACTGCTGATCCAGTGTATCACATATCAACTGCACGACTTCGCCGATATTATCCGGTGTTTCAAACAAATGCGGCCCTGCTATCTCATGCTGCGTAACACTTGTATGAGAATAGCGCTCCCATTTTTTCAGCAATTGCCGATATATCGTATCTTCTTCTGATCCATACAAAACCAGCAAAGGACAATCCGGAATAAAGGGATCAGGATCACAATGATACTTTGCCATCATTCTGTAATCTGCACGCAGACCGGGCAAGTAGAAACCGGTAAAATCGGGATCTGCAAGCTGTGCCTGATCTGTAAAGCCATGTTCCAGCAGAATCGTTGTCAATGCGTCCCCGTCCGTATCCGGATCCGCACCGGCAAAAACATTTTCATCTTCCGGAACCAAGCCCGCAGATACAACAAACAATGCCGGTTCTTTACGGAGCGTTTGCTTCATATATTTCAGAGTTTCATATGCCGGAAGCAGCCCGTAGCAGCGTGCATACAGGATCAAGCCATCCCGTTGGAACAATGCCTGATTTGCATCAACGAGATTTTTCGCCAAAGCCGGAATGCTTTCATCTTCTTCATCCTGAAATCTTGTTTCCCGTTTTGCATACTGCACCGGATACAGATTGATTCCGGCATCCAGAAAGGTTTTACTCCATGGGATCACTTTGCTTGCGCCTGCACCGAAAAACGGAAATACAACTGCTGTATACGGATTCTCAGGTCGTTCCTGCTGACAAAAAAAGTATGGATTCATAGGAAAAAGCTCCTTTTTTTACAATTTGCGTCTTGATTTTACTCTCTGTCTTTCAGGACATCTGCCGGCGAAATCCGTTTCAGCTTCATCATCAGCAGACCGCTGACCAACAGATAGCAGCCGATAATCAGACCGAAAATTCCCGCATAATAATGGATCGGGATATGTGTATTAAAGCCGCCTGCAATATTCGAGCAAAGCAACAGCCAGCAGCCGTCCATAATCAGTTTTGAGAGTGGAACACTGATGATACCGGAAATAATCACAGTCAGGAAATTGCCGTCCAGATACATTTTCCGAACTTCTTTATCTGTGAAACCGAATGTTTTGATCAGGGAAATATGGAAAGAAGAACGGTCGATCATCACCTTTATCATCAGATACATCACAACGATAAAGACCACAATGGAACTGCCAAGCAGCAGACTGACCATGCCGCCCATACTGTCACGGAAAATGCCTGCAAACCGGATCAGATTGCGTTTGGTCGTGATATTGTAAACATAATCCGGATCAATATCAAGCGTTTCAGTGGACATCAGAACATTGTAATAATCTTTTTCCTGCTCAAACAGTTCCCGCATGTTGTCAATATCCATAAAGATATGCAAACCGACAGAATACTGCTCAATACCAGCCACTTTGAACGTATAGATGATATCATTGATCTCATCCGTAAAGTAGACCATATCACCGACATGCAAGCCAAACTTGATCGCGGTCGAGCTTCCGACAATGATCTCATTCTTTTCTTTCGGCACATCAAACTGGAAATACGGGTTTTCATCGGTAATGCCCATCAGTGTGACATCGAGATCATAACCGAGCGTTTCCTTTTTGAGTTCTTCCACATAGCATTTTTCAGCATGCTCCGGTACATCTTCCGGTTCGTATTTGAGCAGATACATATTCTCAAACCGAATATCCCTTTCGTTTTCCGTACCGAGACTGTCAATCGCAACCATGCAGACAACACCCAAAACCAGGATCAACATGGAGATAAACATGCCGAAGAAAAGGGTGATGCTACTGCGGATTTCGCGCAGGATCTGCCGGATCCGGAATGCATTCAGGAAGCTCAGATCATCACGCACTTTGACACGGGATGCATTCTTTTCATCGGTTGTTTTCCGCAGCAGACTCAGCGGTGTCCGGTTGAGGCGCTTCCGGATCACGATGGAAATGACAATTGCTGTGACGACCGGCGGGAACACAACGCTGTAAATAATCAGATAAGGCGGAACGACTGTTTCCAGAGTCGGGAAAGAATAGACCGCTGCATGATCTTCCATCATGGAGCCTACACCGACCGGGCTGAATCCGATCGCAGCACCGATAATGCCGCCGATCAGTGTGACAAGCATCGGCAGAATGATGTAGTGCGTCCGGATCATGCGCTGCGAGATACCCATAGAATAAAGCGTACCGATCACAACGCTGTCCTCATTGACATTATGAATGATGAAAACAGAGATCACATATGCAATCAGGATCATCAGGATGATACCGCCGATAATACCGCCGACTTTGTTGATATTGACATCGTCCGCAGAAGCAGCAATACGGGGATTGTTGTCTCTTTCGAGGAACATTGTCAGATTATCAATCTCGATCGCATCATCAAAAGCCTTGTCGATCAGTTCATCGGTGTTGTCAGAAAGCTCCTGAATACCGTCCTCCAGCTCCTCTGAGCCATCCAGCAGATCTTCAGCGTTTGTATAGAGTTCTTTCGCACCGTCTTCGAGTTCCTGTGTACCGTCTGTGAGCGAATCTGTCGCATCTCTGAGCTTTTCAATGCCTTCATAGAGTTCATCCACACCGTCTGTATACGCTTTCACGCCATTGACAAATGTTTCTGTTTTGCGCAGATTGTCTTCCAGTGCATTGATGCTGTTGACGGTTTGTACACCGACACCGTCAAGCGGCAGAAACGCAAGCGTATCGCCGTAATTGCTGCGGGTCAGGGAGACAGAAAGCCCCTTTGCAGCGAGCTGTTGAGATGCATTTGCCAGCATCGCATCGAAGACCTGACCGGCACCCTGATTGAGTGCATTGCTGTTATTGCTGAGCTGCTGCAAGCCTTCTGTCAGCGCAGCGGTTTGCGCAGCAATCGGAGAATTTTGCAGCATCTGCGCAGCCTGACTGGTCTGATCGACACCGCCGGTATAAGCCAGCAGACTGTTATAGAACTGCTCATATTGGGAAAGGGAATCAATCAGACCATTGACTGCATTGGTTGCATTCTGCGTCGGGTTATTGATCGGCGCATTCGCCAGCGCATTGCGATAGTTGTCGGGTGTCAGTGTTACTGTGATCCCGGCATCTGCAAGCTGCTGCTGTGCATTGGCTAACAATCCGGCGAAAATGGTATCTGCACCGGAAACCAATTGACTGCTGTTGCCGCGCAGTTTATCCACACCTTTATACAGTTCTTCAATGCCGTCTGTCAGTTCTGCTGTACCGTCATTGAGTTCCTTTGCACCGTCATACAAATCGCTTGTACCGTCACGAAACTCTCTGACCGCATCGGTCAGCTCATTGCTGCCGTCCCGCAGACTGTCAATGCCGTCGGTGATCTTCTTTTTTTCCTTTTCTGCTTTTTTGAGCTGATCCTGAATGTATTTATCATTGATCAGATCGGTATCATATTCCAGATCAGCCAATTCTTCCTTTAATTCTTTATCCGTCAGTTCAGCGTCAGATTTTCTGGTATATGCATACAGATAGACTTCGGACTGCGTCAGTTTCGGGCTTTTCGCAAGTGTTTCATACGCTTTATCCGTCACAAATCCGATGCCGAAGTTCTGCGGGTCTGAGCCGATATCCGTGATGTTATTTGTCACATTGTCATAGTCCGGTGAAACGCCGTAACCGGAGACACGGAATGTTGTGTCCGCAATGCTGATCGAATCACCCTGTTCAATTTCATGGAACAAGGCATAATGCTTTTCGAGCATGATCTCCGAGTCATCCGAAGGTTCCTCACCGGCATCAGCAAGCTGCACATCAATATCGTCACGCAAACGAAACACGCGAATCGTGGAATGGTCTTCCAATTCGAAATCCAGGTAGAACATTTCCTTGATGTGGATTCCTTTATCTTCGAAGTCTGCAATATTTTTCTCAGAGAGTGGAACAAAGACCGTAAATTCACCGTCTTCCACATTGGCATCTTCGCCGAACTGCAAAACGCCTTTCGTAACAGTATCAGCAGAGGAAACCATGCTGACGACAACATACATGGATATGACGATCAACAGCATGAGCGCAGCCCAGCGGAAGAAATTCGCTCTGAGATCCCTGAAAATACGTTTGAATAATACCATCTGTTACCTCTTACATCTCAATCTCAGCAGCGGGAATGATCGTTTCATTTTCATAGTCTTTGCTGATAAAACCGTCCTTGATCTTAATGACTCTGTGCACCATATCCTTGATCGCAGTATTGTGCGTGACGATCAGCATGGTCGTGCCGTACATCTTGTTCACTTTTTCAAGCAGAACCAGAATATCTCTGGAAGTCTTCGTATCAAGTGCACCGGTCGGCTCATCACAGAGCAGGAGCTTGGGGTTTTTAATGAGCGCTCTTGCGATCGCGCAGCGCTGCTGCTGTCCGCCGGAAAGCTGTGACGGGAATTTGTGCTGATGTTCTTCCAGACCCAAAACGGAAAGCAATTCATCCATTTTCATCGGAGATTTCGCCAGATATTCGCAGACACGAATATTTTCCCGCACAGTCAGATTCGGAACGAGGTTATAAAACTGGAAAATGAATCCGAGATAATCCCGGCGATACTGACTGAGTTTTTTCGGATTGAGCTTTGTGATATCAAGACCGTCAATTTTGATAGAGCCTTTGTCAACAGTATCAAGTCCGCCGATCGCATTCAGAAATGTCGATTTACCGGAACCGGAAGGCCCGAGAATGACACAAGTCTGTCCCTCTTTGATAGTGGTCGAAATGCCTTTCAAAACCTGAACACGGTTCTCAACACCGCCGTAGCTCTTGGTAATATTGCTAACTTCTAAAAAAGCCATTGCTTATTCTCCCTTTGTTTGCAGTTCTTGTGGTTCAAAGAACGGTTCGGTTTCCTGTCTGACAGCAAGACGTTTTGCTGTATCCTTGAAAACTGCGCTGAATTCACGCAGGAACAGTTTTTTGTCGATCTTGTCATTGACTGCAAGAATCGGGCAAATGAGAACGGCATCCGGCGTTTCACTGCATCCGATCATCAGCAGATTGCAAGGGAGAACCGTATTTTCCATGCTGTTGAACATCACATTATAATTCGAAATCGTCAGATCTCCGAATTGCGTTTCCGGCGGCATACGGTTATAAGTCATGATACTGCCAAGACCGCCGGATGCAATTGCTTCCTGAAGCGGGAACGACAGCAGGCAGCCGTGCGCATATTCCATTCCTTCCATAAACTGCCCGATGACACTGCGTACAAGATCGCCGCAGGATTGTGATGCATCCGCCTGCAGCTTGCTGAAAATGATCTGGAATTGCGGTGCGATCAGATCGGCATATTCCGGCTTGGTACGGTTGCCGTACATAAAGAAGAAGCTGGATTCAGCTTGTTTCAGCATTCTGCAAAGTGTGAGATGATAAACAGCGGTAATAAACAGGTTGCTGGTGCAGCGATACTTTGCAAGGCATTCTCTGATCTGCTGCATCGGGATCATAAAGAACGGTGCTTCCGGCTCATCTGCAAATTCCGGGAATCGCGGTTCCAGATACTGCGGATAGTCAAACTTCACACGCTGATTCCAGTAAGCGTAGTTTTTCCGGAAATCCTCAGAAGCATAAAACCGCAGTTCTTCCTGATTATATTCCGCCATGCTGTGTGTTGTCTCAGCATCGGAATACTGACCGTCAGCATATGTTGAGAGCATTTTCTTCACGAATGCGCCGATGCTCTCGCCGTCAGAAACGATATGTGAAATCATGAAAAAGAAGATATAGCGGGACTGCGGCAGCCGATATAATTTCATATGGAACAGACAGTCATCCTGTGCCGTATAGGGTCTGTTCAGCATCGTATTGATGTCAGCACAAACGGCATCATCGGATTCACAATCCATGATTTCCGGAGAAAAATCCGCACGTTCATAGACATAAAGTTCCGGGCCGTTTTCTTCCAGACGGATAAAAGAACGAAGTGCATCGTTCTTTTGTATAACCGTCTGAGCAGCACTGCACAGGCGCTCTACATCGAGAGTGCCTGTGATCTGCAAAGCTGTATAAGGATGGATTGCGCCTGTTTCAAAGCCGCTGAACAGTGCACATAATGCCTGCTGATACGGCGTGATTGCTATTTTTGTAGGGTTATATCCGATAAAATGATTCATAAGTATTCTTCCTTTTTATTCGGCAGATGATGCAGGAGCGTCATCCGTTTTTGCTGCGTCTTGTTTTTCAATTTTTTCGAGAACCAGATCTGCAATTGTGTTCAGTGTGATCTCATTTTTCAGATTGACATCTTCCTGCATGGAAATCCCGTATTCTTCCTGGCAGGAAACAAACAACTGAATGACCGTAATACTTGTGAATGCAAGATCATCAAAGAAGTTGTCATCATCGCCAATCGTGTTGACATCCATCTCAACGATCTCGGAAAGCATTTCTCTGAGTCTTGCCTTGATGGTTTCTTTTGTCATAATGCATTACTCCTTTCAAAATGCCGTTTTTTTACAGAATTGCATTGATAATACCGATGCTCATACCCGCAGCACCGCCGATCATCATGATCTTGCTGCCTTTCCGGATCTTGCCGGCTTCTTTTGCAAAGCAGCTTGTCAGCGGGATGTTGCAGGCACCGACATTACCGGTATGCTTAATTACCTCATAGAACTGATCTTCCTTTGCACCGAGAATCTGGCGGGCATTTTTCACGACCCAGTTTGCGATCTGCGTCGGCAGGAAGCAGTCAATATCATCCACTGTCCAGCCGCTTCTTTCGAGCATTTCCGGAACGATCGTCTTTGCAATTTCCGGATGCAGATCGGTCAGCGCCTTGACCGTACCCGGCACAAACAGCTTATCGCTTGCGTGCGGATAAATAACACCGCCGCCCCAGATGACACCGTGTTCCCAAAGATCCGGAAGGGTCTTGAATTTGGTTGCCAGAATTCTGCTGTCGCCGTCACTCTCGTTGACCTTCGAAATGACAAATGCACCTGCACCGTCACCGACAGACAACGCAACCGGCGCACGCATCAGCAGCTCATCTTTGTCTGTATAGTCAAATTTTGTCCATCTGGAAAGAATCTCGCCGCAAACAACCAGAACATTCTCTGCTTTACCGGTCTTAATCAGACTGTCTGCAAGATCCACACCGCCGATAAAAGCGTTGCAGGCATTGAAAATATCGAATGCATAACAATTCGGGATACCAAGAAGCTGAACCACTCTGTTGACGGTTGCCGGCTCTGCAAAGTCTCTGGTGATCGCGCCGAAAATGACCGCATCAATATCAGCCGGCGTCAGACCAGCATCCTCAATTGCAGCAGCGCCTGCCTTTGCAGCCAGATCAGAGCACCATTCATTTTCTGCTGCATAATGTCTGGTTTCGCAGCCTGTCAGCATTTTGACAAGGCCCAGCTTAATACCGAGCCGCTTGAAACCGGCACGCTCCTCGATCTCCTCACTTGTGTAAACGGTTTCGGGCAGATATTTGCCCATACCTCTAATCATTGTTTCAACCATCACGATAATCCTTTCTGTAATATGATTTGTTTATATGCATCAGGAGCCTTGCGGAATTCATCCATCAGACGGAATCTTGCAGGTTCTCCTTTGCTTGTGCGTAAAATGGGCTGCGTTGTCAAAATGATTTGCGTCAGCCGGTAAGATGGCAGCAGTGTGCTGTTATGCGCACGGATCGCACCTGTCAGCGTTTCTGCGTCAGCATCCTGCAATACAGAACCGTCCAGAAACAGAACCGGTCGTTCCTGATCGCCGACGATACAGAACGGGACAGCATCCGGAATGACAGAAGAGAATTGTTCTTCCAGTTCTTCCGGATACAAATTCTCACCGCTTTCTCCGATCATGACACTTTTGCAGCGTCCGTGGAACAGAAAATGTGTTCCGTCGATCTCAAAAATATCACCGGTATGGAACCATTCGCCGCTGCGCGGAATGATCGCAGCATCCGTAACAGATTCACAGTATAAGCAATCGCCGTTGATGAGCAATTCCCCTGTCCCCTGTTCTGCGATGGATCCGTCAGGAAGCAGCACACGCATCTGATAAGCAGCAGCCGGTACAAGTTCACCGGTATATTTGCTGTTTTTATATGCACCAAACGGCCCGATCAATGCAATGCCGACTTCGGTCATACCCCAACCGTTCATCATCGTAAAGGGAAGCCCTTTGAAGTCCTGCTGCAGCCGTTCTTCGGTTCTTGCGCCGGCACAGATTCCGGTCACAAATGTATCCCCGTAAACAGCGGAGAAGGTTTCGGGCGTGATCTCCGCTGTTTTTGTTTTGATGCGGACAATGCTCATCAGCCCTTTCCAGACTGCCGGAACAGAAGCAATACAGTTGATGTCTTCTTCGCGGATCGCCTGAACAAGGGTCAGGATCCCGAGATTTTCCGGAAAAACCGCAGTTGCGCCAATTCGCCAGAGAATGAACAGCGTCCCCAGACCGAAGCAATGCCGCAAAGGCAGCACCTGCAAAAAGCGCTTGAGCCGTTCCATCGGAAGCACTTCATAAAGCAGCGGCATTTCTGCAACACTGATCGTTTCACGCAGCAGACTCTCCGCAGAGAAAATATAGAGTTTCGGCTGGGAAGTTGTGCCGGATGTCACGAAAGCCAGTTTATCCGCCCATTCACCGGATACACCGGATGCAGCAGGATCCGTCTGTGTCAGATCCTGCGGATACAGCAACACAGCTTCTGCGGTAAGTTCATTTGCACGCGCCGCATCATCATCAATCACAACGGGCATCGAAAGTTTTTTGCTATATGCATTGATCTGTTCGCTGCTCCATTCGGAATTCAGCAGCACCGGTGCACAGCCGCATTTCGTGACTGCAAAAAGAACAGCGATCCAATCTGCGGAGTTTTTGCAGCAGAATCCGACCCATGTACCATGCGGATATTTGCTGAGTTTTCCGGAAAGACTTGCAGCAAAGGCGTTGATGCGCTCCAGATACTGTTCTTTGGAATACAATTTTTTTCCGCCGGAACTCCGGTCAACGACCAGCGTTTCACCGGTGAATTCCCCGATAACCGCCTTGCAAAGATGTTCAAATGTTATATTTGCCGTAATTAACACCTCAATTCACTCTGATTTCGCAGGCTGCCTTGTCCGGATGATCTCACACCAGTCACGCAGCGAGTTGCTTGTAAAGATATCTGTCATCGTCATTGTCACGCCGAGCTGTTCCTGAATTTTCGTCAGAAACCGGAGTGCAAGCAGGGAATTACCGCCGGAAATGAAGAAGTTGGAATCAACGTTGACCATATCATTTCCAAGCAATTCTCTGCAAATCGTGACAACGGTTGTCTCAGCAAGATCCGCATCATGCTTTTCAGGAACCGTCTTGTTTTCGGTTACTGTTTCAGGCAGTGCAGCCTGATCGAGTTTGCCGTTTGCGGTCAGCGGAATGGCATCGAGCCGAATGATATTTTGCGGGATCATATACTGCGGCAGATAAGAAAGCATAAACTGTTTGATCGCAGATTCATCCAATTCTGTATCAGCGATATAATAGCCGAAAATGGTTTTCTGATTGCTGCCGAGTTTCACCACGCTGTTCCGTACACCGTCAAACCGGCGCAGGATCTCATTGATGCCGTTCAGTTCAATGCGTTTGCCGTTGATCTTGATCTGTTTGTCACTGCGTCCCATAAAGATGATCTCGCCGTTTTCATTGTATTTACCGAGATCGCCGGTGCAATAGATCGGGGCATCCGAATACTGTGACATCACATATTTTTCGGCAGTTTGCTTTTCATCTTTCAGATATCCGGCTGTAATGCCGATGCCGCCGCAATACATCATACCGACCACACCGACCGGGACTTGTTCCATGACATCATTCAGCAGGAAATACTGTGTATTTGAGATCGGTTTTCCGTATGGGATGATACCGGATTCCGCTTCTTCCGGTGTCACATCATGATAGATGTTCCAAAGCGTTGTTTCAGTCGGGCCGCCGACATTGACAAGCCGCACACCCGGGAAGACCGAAAAGATTTTCTTTGCAGATTCCGGAATCAGATAATCACCGCCGGAAATGACCAGCCGGATCGAAGGGAATTGTTCCTCTTTACAGGTTGCCAGCAGCATTTCCATCATTGCAGGCACAGAGTTCCAGACTGTCACCTGATGCTTTTTGATGAGCGCCATCCAGACCAGCGGATCTTTGGTTTGTGCATGTTC
>DMBA01000154.1 GCA_003446315.1 Ruminococcus sp.
GCCTGTCCGATCACGATGGGGCCGGATCCGATTACAAGCACCTTGTGAATATCACGATTCAGCGGCATTTTTGCACCTCCATCATCTGCACAAATTCATCAAAAATGAACGAAGTATCCTGCGGGCCGGCACATGCTTCCGGATGAAACTGCACCGAAATTGCCGGGAAATGACGATAGCGCAAGCCCTCACAGGTGTTGTCATTGAGGTTGATATAAAGCAAGTCGGCAGTCTCACGGCAATGCACATCATTTGTATTATATTGCACCTGATAACCGTGATTCTGCGTTGTGATCGCCATATGTTTTGTCTCCGTATTGATAACCGGCTGGTTCGCACCGCGATGACCGAATTTCAGTTTTGCAGTCGGGATTCCGTTTGCACGGGCAAGAAGCTGATGCCCGAGACAGATCGCCATGATCGGAATATGCAGCGAGATGATCTTTTGCAGTTCCGCAATGATCTCCGGATTATCTGCAGGATCGCCTGCGCCGTTTGAGAGCATGATGCCGTCCGGACGGAGCGCAGCAATATCATCGCATTTTGTATCTGCCGGCATCACTGTCACGCGACAGCCCCGCTGAACAAGTGATCTGGCAATATTTGCTTTTGCACCGAAGTCAAGGAGCACAACATGATATCTTGCCTGATCTTCACCGCATGAATATGCAGTTTGACAAGTTGTATGCTTCACTGCATCTGTCACATGATATGCGCGTATCTGCGAAACATCTGCTTCACTTGGATCATTGCAGATCATTCCGTTCATCGTGCCGTGTTTCCGCAGAACGCTTGTCAGTGTACGGGTATCCACACCGGTCAGCACCGGAATATTCTGCGATGAAAGCCAGTTGATGAGCTGCCCCTGACTTCTGAAATTGGAAGGCGCATCACAGATCTCGGAAGCAATATATGCCGAAATATGAGCTTTTCCGGATTCAAAATCATCCGGAATGACGCCGTAATTTCCAATCAGCGGAAAGGTCTGTACCACTGCCTGACCGTAATAACTCGGATCGGTCAGTGTTTCGAGATAACCGTTCATGCCGGTTGCAAAAACGATCTCTGCGATGACAGAATGCGCTGCACCCAGCCGCAGACCGGAGAAAACCATACCGTTTTCCAGCACCAGACATCCATGTTTTTTGTCCATACCGTTCATTTCCTCACTTCTGATATTTACACGGCGAGCCGCACTGCGATTTGCAATGCGGCACCGCAAAATTGTTATAATTACACGCTGTAGAGCAGATCCGAATAGGTCGGGAAGGGCTGATATTCTTTTGCAGTCAGCGGTTCAAGCTGATCGGCAGCAGCACGCAGCTCGTTCATTGCCGGAATGACAGCATCACGGCAGTAGTAGGAAGGATGTTCTTTGTCATAGAGGTCGATCAGAACATTTTCGAGCGCTTCGGTCTTGGAAGCGATCTCATCGGTCAATGCACTGACTCTCTGGAGCAGATCGGTTTCTGCTTTGCTTTTTACGCCGAGTTCCTTCTTTTTCATGGCGTAATCGGCGAGCGATTTACCGTAACGGAAACCTGCCGGAATGATCTGGGTTCTTGCCATGTCGATCATCGTGTTTGCTTCAATTGCGATGAGTTTGGTATAGTTTTCCAGCAGGATATCCTTGCGGGAAACGACTTCGCTGTGATTATATACACCGAATTTCTTAAAGAGTGCGACATTCTTTTCTGTAGCAAATGCGTGCATTGCATCGGCTGTTGTACGCAGATTGAGCAATCCGCGGCGCTCTGCTTCTGCGACCCATTCCTGAGAATAGTTATTGCCGTTGAAGATGATTCTGCCGTGTGTTTTGAGTGTATCGGCGAGGATCTGCTGCACGGCTGCTGAGACATCATCGGCGTTTTGAAGCTGTTCTGCGAAGTTGCAGAGCGCTTCTGCAAAGATCGTATTCAGTGCGATATTGGTATCAGCGATGGAGTTTTCGGAACCGAGCATCCGGAATTCAAATTTATTGCCGGTGAACGCCATCGGAGAGGTGCGGTTGCGGTCGGAAGTATCCTTTTTGAAATCGGGGAGCACATGGACACCGGTGTTCAGTGTTTCACGGTGGAGATGCTCATCTCTGCCCTCAGCAGCGGCTTCAAGCTGAAGCTGGAGATCGTCGCCGAGATAGACGGAAACGATTGCGGGCGGCGCTTCATTTGCGCCAAGACGATGATCGTTGCCGGCAGAAGCGACCGACATTCTCAGCAGATCCTGATGCTCATCCACTGCTGCAACGACCGCAGCGACCATCAGCAGGAACAAGCGCTTACGCTCCGGCGTTTTGCCCGGTGCAAAGAGGTTGATGCCGGTATCCGTTGAGAGCGACCAGTTATTATGCTTACCGCTGCCGTTGACACCTGCGAACGGCTTTTCATGCAGCAGGCACATCAAACCGTGGCGTTCTGCGACCTTTTTCATGATCTCCATTGTGAGCTGATTATGGTCACAAGCGAGATTCATGGTTGTATAGACAGGTGCAAGCTCGTGCTGTGCGGGTGCGACCTCATTATGTTCCGTTTTCG
>DMBA01000013.1 GCA_003446315.1 Ruminococcus sp.
CTGTTGTAGTTGTTGTGACTGTTGTCGTTTCCGTAGACTCACCGATTACAACTTTTACAGAAACAGTTCGACCGTCCGGTGTTTCAGCGGTAAGGGTGGTTTCACCGGGCGAAACACCAATCAATGTTACAAGCATTCCGACTACTTCATGAATTTTCGCAATAGATTCATCTTCAACGGTAAAGGTAATTGGACTCTCGCCGCTCTCATAATGTGTGGTATTATCATAATTCCAAAGGATAATACCACAGATTTGTCCCACAGTATTATAATAATAATCCCCATCTGCGTTATTGATTAAGAAGCAGAGATCATCGTTCTTCTCCGGTGATTCCGAGACGGTCTCTTCACTGTTTATATCCTGAATTACTTGTGCAGTCACAAGCATAGAACCGGCATTGGAAATCATTGCAGCCGACATCAAAAAGGAAGCGATCACAGAATGAATCTTCTTCATAATAATTCCTCCTTTATAACTTTTCCAAATAAAATTTTGTCGGGGATACAGATAACATTGATCCTGTCCCATATACAATTATACCATATATATATATATATATATGTCAATAGTTTTTGTTGCAAAAATGGTGCATATTGCTGTCATATCAACGATCGTTGACACATGGCCTTCCAAAAACGAAGGATTGCATCCGGAAAGCCTTCTTTGCTTCCGTTTCTTATGATACCACAATCATTTCCGCTTGTCAACCCGATCGAAGCTATGCGCAAAACGCATAATATGCTATGTGAAATAGGTATTTGTAATCCGGTCAGGAATGTGCTATAATATAAGCAGAAAGAAGGTTAGCATTATGAACAATCAGGAATTTTTGGCATATATGAACAGCGGCAAACAGGTCAAGGCAGAGAGCAATCTGCATCAGATCATGCACCGCCTGAGTCAGGAAGCGATCCGCATCACAATGGAGATCAACAGCCGGTATCATACGCCCGATGAGATCAATGCGCTGATGTCTGAGCTGATCGGTCAGCCGGTAGAAGTCGGGCTGTTTCCGCCGTTTTATACCGACTGCGGCAAGAATATCCATCTCGGCAAGGGCGTTTTCATCAATGCGGGCTGCAAGTTTCAGGATCAGGGCGGTATTTTCATCGGTGACGGTGCACTGATCGGGCACAACACCGTGCTTGCGACACTGAATCACGGACTGCTCCCCGAAGAAAGACATGATCTGATCCCGAAGCCCATTCATATCGGGAAAAATGTATGGATCGGCTCAAATTCCACCATCCTCGCAGGTGTGACGATCGGCGATCATGCGGTCATCGGTGCAGGTTCGGTCGTCACAAAGGATATTCCTGCAAATATGATCGCAGTCGGCAGTCCTGCAAGAGTCATCAGAAGTATTTATGATACATCTGCGTCTGCCGGTGCACGTTGAACAGAACCCCGCAAAAACAATACGAAAGGATAAGAACTATGAAGAAAAAATTACTTGTGATATCGTCAAGTCTGCGTAAACATGCAAACTCCGAACAGCTTGCTTTGTCCTTTGCGGACGGCGCTAGGGCGGCAGGTCATGATGTGGAAGTGATCTCTCTGCGTGACAAAGAGATCCGATTCTGTATCGGCTGTTTTGCCTGTCAAAAGACGATGCGATGTTTTATGCATGATGATGCTGATGTGATCCGTGAGAAAATGCTGCATGCCGATGTGCTCGTGTTTGCAACCCCGATCTATTACTACGAAATGAGTGGTGCACTGAAAACATTGCTTGACAGAGCAAATCCGCTGTTTCCTTCGGATTATCAGTTCCGTGCGGTCTATGCCCTTGCAGCAGCAGCGGAAGATGCGGAATCTGTTCCGCAAAAGGCTTTCTCCGGCATTGCAGGATGGGTCGATTGCTTTGAAAAAGCAGAATTCGCCGGCACGCTGTTCTGCGGCGGTGTGACCGATACGGGAGAGATCAATGGAAATCCCATTTTACAGAAAGCATTTGAAATGGGCAGTCAAATATGATGCTGAACGCCATACCGTTTTGCTGCGGTATGGCGTTGCTTTTATTCTTTCATATTCTCAATAAATTCCAGCAGATATTTCTCAGCAGCCCTTGAAAAAACGGCATGTTTCTTCCAGACAAACGAGCTGCTTGCTTCGATCGGCGGAGAAAACGGCTTGAAACACATATTGCTGTCACCCGTTACATTGATGAGGCGGTCGATACAAATGCAGTATCCCATTCCCTCACTTGCCATAACAGAACCGTTATACAAAAGGTTATACTGCGCGATGACCCGCACGCTCTCCTCATCAATGCCCAGCATATCGAGAAACATCGTGTTATGATTCGGCTGTCTCGGAATAATCAGCGGCTGCCCTTTGAGATCGGAAAGTGTGATGCTTTCCTTTGCTGCAAACGGTGAATCCTTGCGCATCAGCACACCGAAGGTATCTTTCAGCGGCAATGGGATCGTGTTGTATTTGGATGTATCCACATTCTGGAACACGATGCCGAAATCAAGCAGTCCTCTGTCAAGTTTTTCCAGCACATCACTTGCGTCCGCGCTGTAAATGCTGTACTGGATATCGGGATATGCGGCATTCAGCTTTTTTGCAGTATCCGCGATCAGTTTGACGGCATATGTCTCCCCTGCACCGAAATACACCATCCCCGATACCTGTTCTCCGCTTTTGCGTACCTCTTGTTCGGTCTTATCCAGCAGTTCTGTGATCTCCTCTGCTCTTGCGCGGAGAATCATCCCTTCTTCGGTCAGTGTCACGCCCTTGCTGCTCCGGATCAGCAATGTTGTTCCAAGCTCATCCTCAAGCTCCCTGATCTGGCGTGACAGCGTGGGCTGTGACAGGAAAAGGCGTTCGGCTGCAACAGAAAAACTCTGTTCTCTTGCAACTGCGAGAAAATATTTCAGTACACGAATATCCATGATCTCCCCCCTGTTCTGCATTGATTATAACACGAAACAATATAGCTGTCAAGCAGCGGGGAGCCCCCGGCGCGGAAGCCGCGCTGCAAAT
>DMBA01000092.1 GCA_003446315.1 Ruminococcus sp.
GATCAGCTTCGGAAACGCAATATAGACCAAATTCCGATTGCGGCAAAGGGGGCTTCCGAATGACGCTCTTGATCGCATGTGCTGCTGCAAGCATCTCCACTGTCGTCTGGTATCTCAGTGAAAAAGCGCGGAAAATGCAGATCGGTACGCTTTGTTTGATGTATTGGGGCGCTTCACTGATGTGGTTTGTAGATGCAGTTGTTGAATATTTTGAGCTGAGAGATGCATTTTTTACACCTTCACCGGACGATATGCTGAATGATGCTTTTCTTGGATTGTCCGTCGCGGTAGTTGGATTGATTATCTGGCTGGCGATTGTGATCGTCAAAGACCCGCTGGGGACAGTTCGTGCATCCATTTCGAAGAAGGCATAATGGATAAGCAGGAATTGTTGCACATGCTGCAAGCCGTCGCGGCACATGAAATGTCGCCGGAAGATGCCGTTTTGCACATGAAACAGGCTCCGTTTGTGGAGCTTGGCTATGCAAATGCGGACTTGCACCGCGGGATCCGGCAGGGGGTCGCTGAGGTGATTTACGGTGCCGGAAAAACCGCAGAGCAAATCATCGGCATTTCCAATACCATGCTTGAAAACGGGCAAAAGCGAGTTTTGATTACCCGATTGGACTCTGATAAAGCGGAAGCGGTGCAGAATGTGCTTCCGCTTTTTTATCAAAAAACGGGTAAGATCGGTTTGATCGGAGATATGCCTGAACCGGATTGCGGCGGCTCGATTCTGATTGCGGCTGCCGGAACAAGCGATCTTCCCGTAGCAGAGGAAGCGGCATTTACTGCGCAAGTGCTTGGAAATCGTGTGCATCGGCTGAATGATGTCGGTGTTGCCGGATTGCATCGGCTGCTTGCGCATTTGGATGAGATCATGTCTGCCCGCGCAATTATTGCGATTGCCGGAATGGAAGGTGCGTTGGCTAGCGTGATAGGCGGTTTGGCTGATTGCCCGGTGATCGCTGTCCCGACCAGTGTCGGATATGGTGCGGCATTCGGCGGTGTTTCGGCACTGCTCTCCATGTTGAATTCCTGTGCAAGCGGGGTCAGCGTTGTGAATATTGACAACGGATTCGGCGCGGCATATCAGGCAAGTTTGATCAATCACATCGGAGGATAATATGAAAACATTGTATCTTGAATGCAGCATGGGTGCAGCAGGGGATATGCTCACGGCGGCGCTGTTGGAATTGGTTTCGGATCGGGATGCTTTTTTGAGAAATATGAATGCACTTGGATTGCCAAATGTTGCGATTTGTGCAGAATCTGTTTTGCAAAATGGCATTACCGGAACAAGGATGCATGTGACGGTAGACGGCGTGGAAGAAGAAAGTCATGATGTGCATGCGCATCATGTCCATAGTGAACAACATGACCATGAACATGACCATCATCCTCCGCATGACAATCATGAGGAGGAGCACCATGGGCATGACCACAGTCACGGGGAGCACCACCATCATCATACTTCGATGCAGGATATTGAGAAAATCATCGCAGATATGCCAATTTCAAGCACGGTGAAGAATCAGGTTACCAAAGTGTATCAGTTGATCGCGGATGCCGAAAGTCATGCGCACGGAAAGCCGGTTGCGGAGATCCATTTTCATGAAGTCGGCACGATGGATGCAATTGCCGACATCACGGCTGTTTGTATGCTGATGGAGCAGATTGCGCCGGATCAGGTGATCGTTTCGCCGGTGCATGTCGGAGCCGGTCATGTGCATTGTGCGCATGGAATTATGCCCGTTCCGGCTCCTGCAACTGCCCATATATTGCGAAATGTCCCGATCTATGGCGGGGCTGTTTCAGGGGAATTGTGTACGCCGACCGGTGCTGCATTGCTGAAAACATTTGCCGATTCATTCGGTGATATGCCGGAAATGACGGTTGAGAAAATAGGTTATGGATTCGGGAAAAAATCATTTGCACAATTGAATTGCGTGCGGGCTTTTTTGGGCGAAACTGCGGATCAATTGGAATCTGTTGCGGAGCTGTGTTGCAATCTGGATGATATGACCGGCGAAGCAATTGGTTTTGCACAGGAAATATTGCTGCAAGCCGGCGCTTTGGATGTTTTTACAACAAGTGTAATGATGAAAAAAAACAGACCCGGCATATTGCTGACGGTTTTATGTATGCCGGAAGATCGGGATCAGATGGTTCGTTTGATTTTTATGCATACCGCAACAATTGGCATAAGGGAAACAATTTGCCGTCGCTATACTTTGGAGCGCCATGAAAATGTCCGTGAAACAGCTTATGGCGCGGTTCGTGTCAAAAAAACAAATGGTTATGGTGTCCAGCGTGAGAAACTGGAATATGACGATATTGCTGCGATTGCACGCAGTCAGGGTTTATCTTTGGAACAGGCGAAAAAAGTAATCTTTGAGGTGGGTGAAACATGAAACAAGCAACCGTATTTTTTACAAAAGAGATCACTTCGGATTCACTGAAAAGAATCTATCATGCACTTGGCGTGAACCTGAAAGGCAAAGTTGCTATCAAGATTTCATCCGGTGAACCGGGCGGACATAATTATTTGAAACCGGAATTGATCGCACCGCTTGTGCAGGAATTGAACGGTACAATTGTGGAATGCAATACTGCGTATGAGGGGAAGCGAAATAATACAAAAGATCACTGGGAAGCAATCAAAAATCACGGATTTACTGAGATTGCACCATGCGATATTATGGATGAAGACGGCGAGATCGCATTGCCTGTAAAGAATCCTTTTCATATCAGTGAAAACTTTGTAGGGGCTCATTTGCAGAATTATGATTCCATGCTGATGCTCTCTCATTTCAAGGGGCATATGATGGGCGGATTCGGCGGTGCGCTGAAAAATATGTCTATTGGCGTGGCATCTTCTCATGGAAAAACGAATATTCACGGTGCCGGAGATGTCTCCAAAATCTGGACGGCTGACCATGATTCCTTCCTGGAAAGTATGGCGGATGCAGACAGTTCTGTGGTCGATTTTATGGGCGCGGAAAATATCGTTTATATCAATATTGCGAACCGGTTATCCGTGGATTGCGACTGTGACAGCCATCCTGCTGAGCCGGAGATGGGCGACCTTGGCATTTTCGCTTCTCTTGATCCGGTGGCGCTGGATTGGGCTTGCTATGATGCTGTGAAAAATGCTGATGATCCGGGGAAAGCCGCATTGATTGAACGGATGGATTCCCGCAACGCGATTCATACCGCCGAAGCGGCTGAACAGCATGGAATCGGCACACGACATTATGTGATACAATCCATTGACTGACGAACGGAGAATAAAATGAAACTGATTTGTCCTGTTTGCGGGAAAACTCTGACAGCAGAAAAATCACGTTTTTTCTGTGAGAAAGGTCATTCCTTTGATCGTGCAAAATCAGGATATGTGAATTTATTGCAGCGGCAGAAACATCGTCAGCGCGGGGACGACGCTGCAATGGCTGCTGCGCGGCGACAGTTTTTGAATGCCGGTTATTATCAACCGCTTTTGGATGCAATTTCTCAGGAGATACTCGATTTTCAAACAAAGCAGATCGCAGATATCGGATGCGGCGAAGGCTGGTATTCCTGCGGCGTTTTACAACAATTGCTGCACAACGGCGGAAAAGCAGAGCTTGCCGGATTTGATATTTCACCTGAAATATTGCGCTTTGCTGCGAATCGGGCAAAAGAATGCGCAATATCTGAACATACGCTTTGGGCTGCGGCTTCTGTGAATCGGATTCCGCTGCCGGATGCTGCATGTGACTGTGTTATGAATCTTTTTGCACCGTGTGAACCGCACGAGTTTGCGCGGGTTTTATGCGAAAACGGCATCTTGATCCGGGCAATTCCAATGGAACGGCATCTATGGGAAATGAAATGCGCAATATATGAGAAACCATATGAAAACCGTCCTGTTCCTGCTGCACCGGATGGCTTCCGATTGCTGAATATGCGGCAAATTGATTTCGAAATCACAGTTCCGAATGCGGATTTGCAGGCGCTTTTTGCGATGACACCATATGTGCATAAAACGGCTCCGTCTGATGCGGCAAAGCTGCTGCATCTGGATCGACTGAAAACACAAATCTCGTTCGGCTTATTGGTTTGTAAAAAAGATAATGGAACACAATAATCTGGTTGGCAATACTGTGTAATTATTGCGAAATATACAATAATAATAGATGATTGCTTGATTCATCGCACATGCTTCTTTTGAGGTGTGTGCGATTTTTCTTTCATAAAATAAGGAATCTGCGGCTTTTGCATTGAGATTTGAGCAATAGATCCATATGTAAACGAAAAAAGGAAATGAAGAAATGTGTTTCAAAACGCAATAATAAGCAATGAAATATTGTGCTGAATTTTGCACATCATGTATTTGTTGATATAATTATTAAATTACAGTTCATAATATTGACATTAGAATCAACATGTAGTATAATATCTACATACGCTGAAAGGCGTAAAATAAATTATGAGGTGAAAAAAATGAAACACATCAAAACTAAGATCGCAGCATTTGCTTGTGCAGCCGTTACTTCAGTTTGCGCAGCACAGGGTCTGACTGCTTCCGCAGCAAACGGTTCTGCTCCGGCAGGCACAATTGAATCCCAGGTTAGCTGCCAGGAACAGGGCTATCGTATGTCCGATTTCCTGCACTCTGTCGGCGGCCATCAGTTCCCGGCTGGCCGTTATTGGAACTCCGGTAACCCGGACACCTGCACCACGACCTATAATACCGGCAAGACCACAAAGGTGACTGTCGGTCAGGTTTGCAGCGCCGGCTTCTCCACCAATCTGATGGGCGGCCCGGCTGCAGGCGCACAGATCCAGCGTTCTGCTGCTTTTGCAAGAAAGCTCGCTTCTATCTACTTCGGCACTGATATTTATATGAGACAGGGCACCTACAAGAACTTCACTGCAAGACTCGGTGACCAGATCACTTATTACACCGGCAACGGCACGCAAACACACACCGTTTTCGTGACCGGTACCAACAACAACGGCGATCTGACCCTCGCTGAGTGCGAAGACAACGTTGGCTGCAAGATCTCTTACAGCGGCACTTGCTTCTTCCACAACGGCGCTTTCATTCGCAACGGTAAGTCTTACGGCCTCAAGTATGTTGAACGCCCGGTCAAGATCGGCGATGTCGACGGCAATGGCTTTGTGGACGGCAATGACTGCACCAGAATGATCCAGGTTCAGAACGGCACCTTCAACTTCAGCGGCATCAACTACAACATGATGAGAGCTGCTGCTGACGTTGACCGCGACTGGCAGTTCTACGATCAGGATGACTTCAACTATGTTGCAACACATGCTACCGCAGGCGGCTGCCTCTCCGGTTATGGCTATGTAAAGGCTCTTTGGTAATTCTTTGATCCTACAAAACCCGTGTCCC
>DMBA01000284.1 GCA_003446315.1 Ruminococcus sp.
CTGTTGAGGAAGTCGCGGAGACCGTAGAGGAAACCGCCGAAACAGCAGAACAGACGCTGCCGACGCTCTCTCTGCTGGAAGAACTCGCTCCGATGGACAATACACCGGCACCGCAGCCCAGACCCGCTATGGGTGCAATGGTTTCTGCGCTGCTCTCCAATATGGAAGAACAGCGTCTTGCCGACAGACGCGCAATTGCACAGGAGCCTTCTGCCGATGCAGAGCCTTCGCCGGTACCGGCTGACGGTAAGTTCTCGACAAAGGAACGCAGAAAGCATTATCATAACGAAGCGCAATTGGTTGTGCCGGAAGGCTATCTGGAGATCCGCGCAGGTGCGTGCGCAGGACTCGATAAGCTGGAATCGGTCATTCTGCCGAATACCATCGTGAAGATCGGCAGCGGCGCATTCTCCGATTCTGCGGCGCTGAAAGAGATTTATATCCCGCTTTCCGTCAAGGAAATCGCATCGGATGCCTTTGAAGGCTGTGAATCGCTGACAAAGGTCACCATGCCGTTTGCGTTGGAATGGCTGGCAAATGAATTGTTCGAAAACGAGGTCGATATTACCTGGCTGGAGCCGGAAAAAGAAGATAACGGCATCGCGGAAGACGGTAAGTTTACCCGCAAGATCCGTAAGGAGATCTATGACGGCGGCAGCATGCTCATCATTCCGGAAGGATACATCGAGATTCGTCCGGGCGCTTGTGCCGGATTGGATGATGTGACGGAAGTCGTGCTTCCGCAGACCTTGCAGAAAATCTGCGGCGGCGCTTTCTCTGAGTGCTCCTCTCTCGTCAGTCTCGATATTCCGGCAAGTGTGACCGAGCTGGAAGAAGATGCTTTTGAAGACTGCACATCCCTGCGGATGGTTGCGATCCCTTCGCATCTTGAGGCACAGGCAAAAGCCTGCTTCCCGACCGCTGACCTAATGGTGCTTGACTAAAATGAATCCGAACCGCTGTGATTTTGTCTTCACAGCGGTTCTTTTTTGCGTAAATTCGTAAGATTTAATGAAAATCCCGTTTTCGATGAAAAAAAAGCGGAATGCTCTTGTTTTTTTTATGGCTTTGTGTTATAATAGATAAAGAATTCTCAGAAGGGAGTGCCCGATATGATCGTGATTGAAAACCATATTGGCAGTATTCGTGTGTCGAAAACATATCTTTATGCCTTGATTGAACATACGGTGACAAGCTGCTTCGGTGTGGCGGATTTGAATGATTCTTCTCCGGTTGAAACAATTATGACCAAACTCTTTCCCAGCGACATTCGACGCGGGATCCGGCTCAGAAGCCGCAATAATCAGTTGGTGATTGACTTGCATATCATGACCGGAATCGGTGCGAATTTGAATGCGATTACCGACAGTATCCGCAATAAGGTGCGGTATGCTGTGGAACAGGCAACCGGCTTTGCACCCGCTGCAATCAATGTGTATATTGACGGCATTCGTGCGTAAGCTGCACTGTTTGCCGAGAATAGATGAGAAGGAGAGAATGTTTTGATTACCGGAAAACAACTGAAAGCGGCTATTATTCACGCCGCAATTCTGATTACCAATCAGCGGCGTTCGGTCGATGAGTTGAACGTCTATCCTGTGCCGGACGGCGATACCGGTACCAATATGTCCATGACCATCAGTGCTGCAAAGCGTCAGCTCGAATTGCTCTCTGATGATGTCCCGGTTTCTGAGGTCGCGGATGTGACGGCTTCGGCGATGCTCCGCGGCGCACGCGGTAATTCCGGTGTTATCACTTCGCTGTTGTTCCGCGGATTCTCAAAGGGTCTTGCCGGATTGACAACTGCCGAAAATGCCGATTTTGCAAATGCGCTGGAACTGGGCGTTGCAGGTGCTTATAAAGCGGTTATGAAACCGACGGAAGGTACCATTCTGACCGTTTCCCGTATGGCTGCAAATAAGGCGCAGGAACTGGCAAAAACAGATGCCGATCCGATTGCTTTCTGGCAGGGTGTGTTAGACGAAGCAAACGCTGTCCTCAAGCAGACCACCGAAATGCTGCCTGCTTTGAAAAAGGCAAATGTTGTCGATGCCGGCGGTCAGGGCTTCTGCATCATCATCGGCGGTATGCTCGAATCGTTCCGCGGTGCGGCACTGCCGGAAGAAGTCGGCGATGTCCAGAAATCTTCTGCTCCGGATCCGCAGATCGACTTCAATGCTGCCGTTGCACAGTATGACGATGAGATCAACTTTACTTATTGTACGGAATACATCATCGAAAAGAATGATGCTTCCGTTGACGGCGCAAAACTCCGCGCTTATCTCGAAACCATCGGCGACTGCGTTGTGGTCGTTGAGGATGACGAGATCATCAAGGTGCATGTGCATACCGATGCGCCCGGTATGGCACTGACAAAGGCGCTCGAATTCGGGCATTTCATCAATGAGCCGAAGCCGAAGATCGAAAATATGCGCATTCAGCATGAGGGCAAGGTCAAGGAAGCAAAGATCGTGAAGCAGCAGGAAGTGCTGCCGGTCGAGCCGACAAAGGAATTCGGTTTTGTGGCTGTCGCAGCAGGCGGCGGTCTGGAACGTACCTTCCTCGATCTCGGTGTCGATCAGGTCGTCAAGGGCGGTCAGACCATGAACCCCTCAACAGACGATATTCTCCGCGCAATCCACGCAACACCGGCGAAAACGGTCTTTGTGCTGCCGAATAATAAGAATATTATCATGGCTGCGGAACAGGCGATCAGCCTTGCAAACCGCAATGTCGTTGTGCTTCAGACCCGTACCATTCCGCAGGGCATTTCCGCAATGCTCGCTTTTGACGAGAGCATGAGCATGGACGAGAACCGTACCCAGATGACAAAGGCATTTGAGCGTGTTTCTTCCGGTGCCGTAACCTTTGCGGCGCGTGATTCTGAGCTGGACGGTCAGAAGATCAAGAAGAATGAAGTGCTTGCACTCGATAACGGAAAGCTCGCATTTACGGAAAAAGATGTCAATAAGGCAGCCTATAAGCTGACCAA
>DMBA01000304.1 GCA_003446315.1 Ruminococcus sp.
GTTTTCTGCCTGTAAATTCACTTGACAGCGCCGCCGAAACATGTTATACTTTTAATATATAATGTATAATATGCAAGGAGATGATCGTATGCCGCCCGGCGGAAGATTCGGTCCAGGCCCCGGATATCTGACAGATGAAGAAAAGCAAAACAAGCCCAAGGTTACAAAAGCGCTGCTTCTGCGCATTTTTTCATATTTGAAGCCATACACCAAACAGATGCTCTGCGTGCTTGCAGCGATTCTGTGCTCCGCAGTCCTGACGCTGATGCCGTCCGTGCTGACGGGCAAGATCATCGACGAAGGTCTGATTGCCCGGAATATGCATGCACTGGTGCTGTATATTGTGCTGTCCTTTGCCGTCACACTCGGTGCAAATCTGATCGGCATTCTGGAAAGTTATCTGAACACATGGATCGCCCAGCACATCACATATGACATGCGCAACACGATGTATGCACATTTGCAGAAGATGTCGCAGCGCTTTTTCACGACAAACAATCAGGGCGATATCATCACGCGCATGACGAGTGACATCTCCGGCGTACAGCAGATCATCACCAACACATTGACGAGCATCATCTCCAATTCCATCACCCTGATTGTCGCTCTGGTGATTATGTTCCGGGAGAACTGGCTGCTGGCGCTGGTCGGCACAGCGATCGTGCCGCTGTTTGCGATCCCGACGCGGCGTGCCGGCAAAACGCGCTGGACGATCACGAAGGAATCGCAGGCATGCAGCGATGAGATCAACGGCATCCTGAATGAAACGATGTCTGTCAGCGGGCAGCTTCTGGTCAAGCTGTTCGGGATGGAGCAGCGGGAATATGACCGATACGAAGCGGTCAACCGGAACATGATCCGCCTGAACATCAAGGAGAGCATGGCAGGCAGATGGTTCCGCATGGCACTGAATACCTTCACCAACATCGGGCCAATGCTGATTTACCTGCTCGGCGGCATCATCATGATGCGGTTTGATGACAGCGTGACCGTCGGTCAGATCAGTGTACTGGTTGCGCTGCTCGGCAAAATGTATATGCCGGTCAATCAGCTTCTGAACATTCAGGTAGACTGGATTCGTTCTATGGCGATGTTCACGCGCATTTTCGAATATTACGACATGAAGCCGGAGATCGAAAACGCGCCGGATGCGATCACACCGGAGACTGTCCGCGGAGAAGTGGAATTTCAGAATGTCCGTTTTTCCTATGATCCGGAACGGGAGATCCTGCGGGATATCAATTTTCGACTGGAGCAGGGAAAATGCATTGCAATCGTCGGGCCGTCCGGCTCCGGCAAGAGCACGCTCATCAATCTGATCCCGCGTTTATATGATGTCATAGACGGCACCGTATTCTTTGACGGGCAGGATGTGCGCCGGCTGGATCTGGGTTTTCTGCGGAAAAATATCGGTATTGTGAGTCAGGAAACATATTTATTCAACGGCACGATCCGGGAAAACCTGCTGTATGCAAAGCCGGATGCAACAGATGCAGAACTGATCGAAGCATGCAAGCGTGCAAATATCTATGAATTCATCGAGAAGCAGGAAACCGGCTTGGATACGATTGTCGGAAACCGCGGATTGAAGCTGTCGGGCGGTGAAAAGCAGCGCATATCCATTGCACGGATTCTGTTGAAAGATCCGGCACTGATGATCTTTGACGAAGCGACCTCTGCGCTGGATTCGATTTCAGAGCAAAAGATTCAGGATGCGATCGAGCCGCTGATCGCATCGCGCACCAGCATCCTGATCGCCCACCGTCTTTCCACGATCCTTGCCGCAGATGAGATTCTGGTCATCAAAGACGGTGTGATCGCAGAGCGCGGCACACATACGGATCTGGTCGGGCGCGGCGGTGTATATACGCAGCTTTATGAAACGCAGTTCAACAAAGCCGCAGAGCAGCCGGATTTTCATTATACGGAAGGCGAAACCACAGAGTCATAAGAATAAGGCGGGGAGCCCCCGCTGGCATTTCCTAAAGTTCGCCGGATGGCAACCATCACCATCGTCAAACGCTCTTGTGTGATACCATATTTACGGGGAAGCCCCGCAGCAAATGATCTAAAGTTCGCCGGATGGCAACCATCACCATCGTCAAACGCTCTTGTGTGACACCATATTTACGGGGAAGCCCCGCCGGCATTTCCTAAAGTTCGCCGGATGGCAAAGAAAACCGCAGTCAAGTGTTCTTGCATAAAGCACTTGCATTTTTCTCCAAAATATGCTATAATATAGAAAAATCAGAATTGAGGTGAGAGGATGAGAAAATAATCTGCTTTTGATTGCATGAATATTGCTGCGGCATATGGCAACCATATGCTGTGTTTCGTGCTGCCAAAAGTGGATTATGTTCTCATAACCTCTTTTTTGTGCATTTTTATTTCTTTTCTGGGCGGAAGCGCAGGCAAAACGCCGCATTCCGGCAATGCAGACAAACTTTGGACAGTACGGGGCGCGTATCGCAGCGGCACTGTCCGCAGAGGTTATCAGGATATAACGGAGCTGTTGGCAGCATGGAGCTGTAACAGCTCCGTTTTTTGTTCGGAAAGGAGAATGCACATGTCACAAATCAGCGTCAGAGATCTGACATTTTACTACGAGGGCAGCTTTGAACACATTTTCGAGCATGCCAATTTTTCGATCGACACCGACTGGAAGCTGGGCTTCGTCGGCAGAAACGGCAAAGGCAAAACCACATTTTTACAGCTTCTGCTTGGGAAATATCAGTATCAAGGCAGTATATCGGCATCCGTAGCATTTGGATATTTCCCATATCCGATCACAGCAGAACAAATGGAACTGCCGGCATCCGCATTCATTGAATCGCTGCGGCAGGATTGCGAAGAATGGCGGGTCATCTGCGAGCTTTCCCAGCTTGGGGAGCAGGCAGATCTGCTTTACCGACCGTTTGGAACACTCAGCGCAGGCGAGCGCACAAAGGTATTGCTTGCCGTATTATTTTCGGGTGAAAATGATTTTCTGCTGATCGACGAACCGACAAACCATCTGGATCAGCAGGCACGCAGCGCGGTCAAAAAATATCTCATGCAAAAGAAGGGCTATATTCTGGTATCACACGACCGTGATCTGCTGGATGCCTGCACGGATCATGTCCTTGTGCTCAACCGTCAAACGATCACGGTGCAAAGCGGAAATTTCAGTATTTGGTGGGAAAACAAGCAAAAGGCAGATCAATTTGCGGAAGCGGAAAACGAAAAGCATCTGAAAGAGATCCGGAAGCTGCGGCAGGCAGCGAAACGCACGGCACAGTGGGCAGATAAGAACGAGCGCACCAAGATTGGGTTTGATCCGATCAAAGAACCCGACCGCAGCATCAGCACGCGCTCATTTATCGGCGCAAAAACGAAGAAAATGCAAAGCCGCGTGAAGCAAATGGAGAAGCGGATCGGGCGGGAGATCGCAGAAAAGGAAGGCTTGCTGCAAGATCTGGAGCAAACGGTTCCGCTGAAACTCAGCCCGCTGACGCATCATAAGCAAACGCTGGTCACGCTGAAGGATTACAGCATCCAATATCAGGATGCAGCGAAACCAGTCGTGCAGAATCTCACATTCCAGATTCGGCAGGGCAGCCGCATTGCATTGCATGGTGCAAACGGCTGCGGCAAATCCACGCTCATGAAAATGATCCTGCAAAAAGCGGGCATTTTGCCGGATTTCGGGGGATATGCAGAGCGCGGCATCTGCGAGCTTGCATCCGGTTTAACGATCTCATATGTCCCGCAGGACACATCGGGATTATCCGGCAGCATACCGGCATTTTGCGAGGAACGGCATTTAGACCGCAGCATGTTCTGCACATTATTGCGGCAGCTTGATTTTGAACGCGCTCAGTTTTCGAAGGATATGCGTGATTATTCAGAGGGGCAAAAGAAGAAGGTACTGCTTGCCGCAAGTTTACTGACACCGGCGCATTTGTATATATGGGATGAGCCGTTAAATTATGTAGATGTCTTTTCCCGCATACAGATTGAGCAGCTTCTTTCGGCATACTGCCCGACGCTGTTATTTGCGGAGCACGATATTCGATTTCGGGAGCAGATTTCGGCAGAGGTCATCACACTTGGCGGCAATCCTGACGGTTGTTTCAATTTGCATTGAATTTTCAGCATTTGCTGCATTATTGCCG
>DMBA01000138.1 GCA_003446315.1 Ruminococcus sp.
TCCTCATCCACAATGCGGTCAAGCACGCGCTGGTCGATGCCTTCGTAATGTCCGCAGAGCAGGAACAGCCGCGGCATCTCTGCAAGCTCCCGCACCCGCTGCTGTGTGAGCACATTGCCCTTCGGTGACAAATATATTGTATGCATCGGCAGCTCTGACTGTGCTTTGACTGCCTTCCAGCAATCATATACCGGCTGTGCCTGCATCACCATGCCCATGCCGCCGCCGAACGGGGAATCGTCCACGCGGTTGTGCCGGTCGGCCGTATAATCCCGGATCTGATGGCACTGTACAGTGATCGCGCCTTTTTTCCGCGCTCTCCCGATGATGCTCTCAGACAGCACTGCCTCGCACATATCCGGAAACAGTGTTGCAATTTCAATCTGCATCGTCAAACAGTCCTTCCAGCGGGCGGATGGTGATGGTATCCGTTTCAAAATCAATGTCAAGCACAACATCCGGGATCACCGGTACCAGCAGCATTTTGCCGCCGGGTGCTTCCACTTCATATACATCATTTGCGCCGGTCTGCAAGACATCTTTCAGCTTGCCGTATACTTTGCCGCTGTCCGCATCCTGCACGGTCATACCTTGCAGATCCTGAATGAAATAGGTGCCGTCATCCAGTTCCACATCTTCGCGGTTCATATACAGAACCGTATTGCGCAGGGCATTGGCTGCTTCTGCCGTATCGACACCTGCAAACTTCACCAGTGCCATATTTTTCTGTACACTTGCGCGTTCGATCTCCATCGGGAGATGCTCTTTTCCGCGGTAGAGCGTTTCAAATTCACATAAAAATGCGGCAGAATCGCACCACGGCATGACCTTGACAACGCCGCCGAGTCCATGCACATTGACGATTTTGCCGATTTCGAGATATTGCTTCTTCATTCGGATCTCCTCTGTTTTGGTTGATATCGGAACGGCAACGGGGAAAACAGCCTGAAAAGCCGTATCCCCGCTGCCTTTTGCTTCCTGCGGTTAATGCTCAAGATAATCGCGCACTTTTTTGCTGCGGCTCGGATGCCGGAGCTTCCGGAGTGCTTTGGCTTCGATCTGCCGGATGCGTTCACGGGTGACATTGAATGCTTTGCCCACATCTTCCAGTGTTTTCGGCGGTTCGTTATCCAGACCGTAACGCATGCGGAGCACATCTGCTTCCCGCGGGGTCAGAGTGGAGAGCACTTCATTGAGCTGCTCTTTCAGCATCGTATTATTTGCCGCATCATTCGGCGACTGCGCATGATTATCCGGGATGAAATCGCCCAGATGGCTGTCTTCTTCCTCACCGATCGGGGTTTCGAGCGAAACCGGCTCCTGTGCGATCCGCATGACTTCCCGCACCTTGTCCAGCGGCATGTCCAGATAATCGGCAATTTCTTCCTCTGTGGGATCTTTGCCGTTGATATGCAGAAGCTGGCTGGAAGCCTTCTTCACGCGGGTGATCGTTTCCACCATATGTACCGGAATGCGGATGGTACGCGCCTGATCCGCAATGGCACGGGTGATGGACTGGCGGATCCACCATGTTGCATAAGTGGAGAATTTGAAGCCTTTGGTATAATCAAATTTATCGACGGCTTTCAGCAAGCCCATGTTGCCTTCCTGGATCAGATCCAGAAACTGCATGCCTCTGCCGACATATTTTTTTGCGATGCTGACCACCAGACGCAGGTTTGCTTCCGAAAGACGGTTTTTTGCTGCCTGATCGTTCGGATTGTCTGCAAGTCTCCGTGCAAGCTCTGTTTCTTCTTCCGGGGTCAGCAGCGGGACTCTGCCGATATCTTTCAGATAGATCTTCACCGGATCATCCGGCGAGCCGCCGCTGTCCAGTGAAAGGGCATCTTCCTCTGCAAGCCGGGTTTCAATATCGTCATCCAGCAGGTCTTCTTCCGCAAGTTCCAGATTCAGCGTGTGACACTGTTCATAAAACAGCGTGATGTCTTCCTCTGTAAACATCAGCTCCTCAAACGCTGCATCCATTTCATTCTGCGAAAGTTTTCCGGCTGCTTTGATTCGTTCCAGAAGCTGTTCGACCTTCTGATTATCTGCTGCCATGTTACTTCCTCCTGATTCCTACCGTAACCCGCAATCAGTCAATATAGCCCTGCAATTTCTTGCTGCGGCTGTAATGCTTCAGCTTGCGGAGTGCTTTTGCTTCAATCTGACGGATGCGCTCACGGGTGACACCGAGTGCCCGTCCGACATCCTCGAGTGTCTGCTGTCTGCCGTTTTCCAGACCGTAACGCATGCGCATGACCTTCGCTTCACGCTCTGTCAGCGTGGAAAGCACTTCATTGAGCTGTTCTTTCAGCATGGCATTCGATGCCGCTTCATCCGGAGAAGGTGCCTGATCGTCCGGAATGAAGTCGCCGAGGTGGCTGTCTTCCTCCTCACCGACCGGCGTTTCCAGCGAGACAGGATCCTGTGCGATGCGCATGATCTCCAGCACCTTTTCCAGCGGCAGCTCCAGTTTCTTTGCGATTTCCTCCGGGCTTGCCTCCTGACCGGTTTCGTGCAGGATCTGGCTGGAGATCTTTTTGACCTTCGTGATGCTTTCGACCATATGCACCGGAATGCGGATGGTTCTTGCCTGATCTGCAAGCGCTCTCGTGATCGCCTGACGGATCCACCATGTTGCATAAGTGGAGAATTTGAATCCCTTGGTATAATCAAACTTATCGACGGCTTTCAGCAAGCCCATGTTGCCTTCCTGGATCAGATCCTGAAACTGCATGCCTCTGCCGACATATTTCTTTGCAATGCTGACCACCAGACGCAGGTTTGCTTCTGCAAGACGCTGGCGTGCAGGCTCGTCCTGCGGATTATCCGCAAGTCTTCTTGCAAGATCGGTTTCTTCATCGGCTGTCAGCAGCGGCACTCTGCCGATCTCTTTCAGATAGATCTTGACAGAGTCATCATTGGAGATCTCGTCGTTTGCCATTGTGACGACCGGATCATTTGCATCGTCCAGCGTCAGATCATCATCTACCAGTTCAATCTGCATCGCAGAGCAGCGCTCCATGATGTGTTCCGGTTCGATTGCAAGGGACTCGGACGCTTCCTGTACTTCCGCAACCGAGATCTTTCCGGTTGCCTTTGCCTTTTCGAGAATCTGATCGAGACGCTTTTCTTCATCTGCCATTTTGGTTCCTCCTTTTGCGGCATCATGCGGCTGCATGACGGAAGCGGGAACAGTATCCATCGGAAACCGGTGTTCCCGCGGCACCGGTACGAAGCAAGCGGCATCAGGAAAGCCGCTTTCCTTTCTTTATTTGCATGCGTGCGAACCATTCCGAGAGTTCGGCATCGGATTGCTCCGCCGCATCTTTGGTTTCAGCCGGCTGATCTTTCAGGATCCGGATGCAATCCTGCACGGCGCGTTCCGAAAGATCAATTTCCTCGTATTTTGCCGAAATGCCGGCGATCCTGCCCATTTCTTCTTGATTGAATGCGCCGGAAAACAGCGAGAGTGAAAAAGAATAACCCTGCTGCATGGAAGCAGCAAGATGTGCATAAATGCGTTTGTGCAGATCGGTCACGAATTCATCCGGCGTGATTTGTGCCAGAACGGTTTCCAGTGCATCGGGCTGCCGGAACAAATAGCAAAGGATCATTTCTTCTGCCTTTGCTGCCTGCTGGTGTGACGCTGCATCCGGATTGACCGGATCGCGCAGCAGCGGTGCCTGTGTCATGGCACGCCAAGCCTGTTTCTTTTCGCCTTTTTTACGCTTTTTGCGCGTCAGCTCCACTTCGGCTTTCAGCGCTTCTGTCTGCACGCTGTATTCTTTTGCAACTTTGGACAAATATATATTTCTGTCCAGCTCATTATCAATGCCGGCGAGCACTGCGGCTGCTTTGTGCAGTGCCGTGACGGTGTCGCCTTCGGAGCCGGATTCCGTGCCGTCTTTGCAGCGTTCCAGCTCATAGGTCATGGCATCATCGGCTTCTTCCAGCAGCCTTCGGAAATAGGCTGACCCGAATTTTTTGATATATTCATCCGGATCCTTTGCATCATGCATATGCAGAATGCGCGGTTTTAATCCGGCGGCACGCAGCAGATTGATCGCCTTGACCGTTGCATTCTGACCGGCGGCATCGCTGTCATATGCAATGACCACTTCTTCCGCATATTGCCGCATGAGCCGGCACTGTTCGGATGTCAGCGCGGTGCCGAGCGATGCGACTACGTTTTCAAATCCTGCCTGATGAATGGCGATCACATCCATATAGCCTTCTGCGAGGATCAGCCGCTTGGACTGCGATTTTTTCGCAAACTGCATCGAAAACAGATTTCTGCCTTTGCGGAATACCGGCGTATCGGATGAGTTTAGATATTTCGGTTCCCCGTCTTTTTCGATGGTTCTGCCGCCGAATGCGATCACGCTGCCCCGCAGATCGAAGATCGGGAAGATCACGCGGTTCCGGAAACGGTCGTAGAGCGTATTGGTCTTACTGGAACGGCTGCACAGATTGGCGGCAAGCAGCTCCTGATCGGTATAACCGAGCTGCTGCATGGCATTGCGCAGACTGTCCCAGCGTTCGCCGGCATAGCCAAGCCCGTATTTCCGGATGATCTCCGGTTTCAGCGCTCGTTCTTTCAGATAAATCAGACCGCGTTTATCCGAACCGGTGAGCTGTTCAAAATAGAATTTGGCAGCGGCACGGTTAAGCTCCAGCAGCCGCATGCGCATTTTGGCTTCGCCGTTGTCCTGCTCCTGTTCCGGCACCTGCATGCCGGCGCGTTCTGCAAGCAGCTTCACGGCGCTCATATAGTCCAGCCCTTCCATCTGCATGATGAATGTGATGACATCTCCGCCTGCGTGACAGCCAAAGCAATAAAAGCTGTTGTTGTGCGGATAGATCATGCAGGAAGGCGTTTTTTCGGAGTGGAACGGGCACAGGCATTTCATCAGGGAGCCTGCCCGGATCAGGCGCACATAGCTGCCCATGACCGCGTCGATCGGGTTTGCCTGTTTGAGCTGATATAGGAATTCCTGCGGCAGCATCTGCACACCCCCTTTTCATTTACAACCAGAAGTATACCACTGAAAAAATATTGGTTTAGCTTTCATCAGTGTGGATTGCATTTGCCACAAGCTTCATATCCCCTATCTTTTAATTCCTGAAAAGTACAGGAATAATAGCCCTTGTTTTCTTCATCCATTTCATCGACCGAATGACATGAGGGATAATGAATCTTTTTTGTTTTTTCGTTTACAACCCAATCGCGTACAGACTGTTGACGTGGCTGAGTAGCAGGAGCTTCCGTAACAGGTTCAGTTGCGGCTTCTGTAACTGCAATTGTTGTTTCAGTTACAGCAACAGTTGTTTCATTTTCAGTAACGGTCGTTTCCTGTTCCTTAACCGTTGTTTCGGTCAAAGCTGTCGTTTCTTTCAGAACGGTTGTTTCTTGAATTAAATCATCACCTGACGAAACAGGTACAGAACGATCCGGCACATCAGGAACTGTTTGAGATGAACGAGCAGATTTTGGCAGAATCATGCCGCCAAACAAAAATAAAGCAATTGAACAAATAATTGGGAGCGCAGCCTTTTGACGCAAAAACAGAATTGAATCAGTAACCTTAGGAATTGCAAGTAATCCTGCACCAATCAAAAACGGGGCAGCTAAAAAACCACGAAAGCCCTTTCCAAGCGCACTAAGTCCGCCGCAAAAACAAATGATAATAAAAATCACTCGAATTATATTTTTGGTCTTCGGCTTCATAATAATCCTCCTCTCAATGATTCAATATACTAATTGAAATTATAATGTCGATGACAAATCCTAAGTGTACAAAGCGAAACTGGAAAAAATTGCTGGTTACCGCACATCCCATGAGCGCGGGATGAACAGTCTTTCGTAATCACAGATGGCATAATCATCGCTCATGCCTGCGATATAGTCACAAGCGGCGCGGTCAACGGAAAACCGTTCTGCAATGGCGCGGTATTCCGTCGGCATTTTGTCCGGATTTGCCTGATAATATGCATACAGGCGGCACACCAGATCCTGTGCTTTCCGGTCTTCGGTTTTGGCAGCAGAACCGCTGTAAACATTCTGATAGAGGAATGTATGCAGCGCATCGTGTGCCTTCCGGATGTCCGGCATCATATCCGGCGTATCTGCGCCGTGTTCGATGACCGAACAGATCATGCAGGTAATGCGGGCAGATTTGGTATTGCCGAGCACTTCCGTGCATGTCTTCGGCAGATCGCTTTCCCGCAGGATCCCGCCGCGGATGGCATCGTCGATATCATGATTGATATATGCGATGCGGTCGGCAAGGCGGACGATGTTGCCTTCTCTGGTCGCGGCGATCATATTGGTATGGCAGAGGATGCCGTCCCGCACCTGTTTGGTGAGATTCAGTCCTTTGCCGCCTTTTTCGATATATTCCACCACGCGCACGCTCTGCTCATAGTGCTTATAGCCGCCCGGACAGATGCTGTTCAATGCGGCTTCGCCTGCGTGCCCGAAGGGGGAGTGCCCGAGGTCATGCCCCAGTGCGATCGCTTCGGTGAGATCTTCATTGAGCCGCAGCGCCCGTGCCATCGTGCGGGCGATCTGTGCCACTTCCAGCGTATGCGTCAGGCGGGTGCGGTAATGGTCGCCGATGGGCGAGAGAAACACCTGCGTTTTGCGCTTGAGCCGCCGGAACGCTGTGCAATGCAGGATGCGGTCACGGTCACGCTGGAATTCTGTCCGCAGCGGACAAAGCGGTTCCGGATGATCCCGCACGGCTTCTGCGGCACGGCATGCAAACGGACTTTGCATCATCGCTTCAAAGGCTTCTGTCTGTTCCCGGACTGTCAAAACGATCACCCCACATTCTCTGGCATTTGTTTTGCATCTTCTGCTAATATATACAGCAAGCGGGGCGAAAAATCCTCTTTTTCGCGCTGCTTTTTCATATTTTTATAAGATGCTACAAATGAGAATGCGGAGAACATTGTCTCTCTGTGCAAAATCACAACCGGTACTGCCCGCTGCTGGACAATACCGGTTGTTTGTGTCAAAAGAAGTCGATGATTGCCTGAATGCCGCCGTAGGAGATCAGGCACATAATAATAGTTGCTAAGATCAGACCGAGGAAAATTGCCGGAACGGATTTTTTTCTGCTGACATGCAGGAGCGCTGCGATCAGCGAACCCGTCCATGCGCCGGTGCCCGGCAGCGGGATGCCGACGAACAGCAGAATGCCGAGGAATTCATATTTGCGGATCTTTTCGGCTTTGGGGCCGGTGCCGCGTGCTTTGAGCCAGAGGGCGAGTTTGCGCATCCAGCCGATCTTGCAGCCTTCCATCCAGTTGAGGATCTTCTCGATAAACAGCAAAATAAACGGGATCGGCAGGATATTGCCGAGAATGCATGCGCCGACTGCTTTGAGCATCGGGATGCCGAGCAGAGAAGCCGCGATCAGTCCGCCGCGCAGCTCCAGAATCGGAATCATCGAAATGATAAATACGACCACGATCGGCGGCAGCCCGCCAAGCAGAGATGTCAGCTTTTCAGCAAGTGCTTCCGTACCGCCGGCAGCAAGCAGCGGGGTGAACAGATTCAGAAACATGCAAAATCCCTCATTCCTTCGTTTTCAGTCCGGAAAATGCACAAAGATGCTGTGCACTTCAGACGTTCTCCATTATCCCACAAAACAGGCAATTCGTCAAGCGATTCCGGAAAAAATGCCGCTTTTGCACAAATTTTACAGGCTGTGACCCGGAAATCGTGGAATATCTCCAAAAAGGTGAAAATGAGAATTCTGTTCCTTATGTTTTTTTATAAATCGACATAGCCATACTTCCTTTTTCAGCGTTTCTGTGGTAGAATAGAATAGCAAAATGTACTGTATGTACGGACGGCATTTTGTGATGATATGATACGCACGGTCTGCATCGTGCGGGGAAGGAATCAATGAAACGATGGGATTTTTAGTTGACGGCTTACATAAAAAATACGGCGACAAGGTGGTTGTCGATCACCTGAGCTTTGCGATCTCCGAACCGGGCGTATATGCGCTGCTGGGTACAAACGGTGCGGGCAAAACAACGTCCATCCGCATGATCCTCGGCATGCTTGCAAGGGACGGCGGCATCGTGGAATGGAACGGCAAGCCGCTGACGCTCAAAAGCTGCAATGTCGGATATCTTGCAGAGGAACGCGGTCTTTATCCGAAAAATACGCTGATGGATCAGCTCCTTTATTTTGCGGCACTCCGCGGCGTACCGCGTGCAGAAGCGAAAAAACGCATCGCTTACTGGGCTGACCGTCTGGAAGCAACGGAATATCTCTTTCCGGTGCAGGAAGGCAAAAAGCCGGTCAAGCCGAAGAAAGCCGATCAGCTTTCCAAGGGCAATCAGCAGAAGATTCAGTTTATGCTCGCACTTTTGAGCGATCCGGAGCTGCTGGTGCTGGATGAGCCGCTTTCGGGTCTGGATCCGGTCAACACCGATCTGTTCAAAAGCGTGATCCATGAGGAGATCGAAAAAGGCAAATATCTGATTATGTCCAGCCACCAGATGGCGACCATCGAGGAATTCTGCACCGATCTGACCATTCTCAACCGCAGCAAGACCGTTTTGCAGGGCAATCTTGCGGAGATCAAAAAGAGCTACGGCAGAATCAATCTGTTCATCAAAGCGGAACAGGAACTGCGTCCGCTGATCGAAGCTGCCGGCATTACAGTGCTTTCCAGCGTCGGGTTCTCTTATCAGTGCCGCGTGACCGGCGAAGAACAGGCAAATGCATTGCTGCGGACACTCGTGGAACAATCCGTGCAGCTGATCGCATTTGAACTGCGTGAGCCGAGCCTGCATGAGATCTTCGTGGAAAAGGTGGGCGATGTGCATGAAGAACAGTAATATGCAGGGTGTCGGCACGGTTTTCCGGTATACCGTGCAGCAGCACTATAAAAATGTATCCGTCATCATTTTTCTGGCGGTATTGTTTGTACTGTCGCTGGCGGCGTTTCCGTTTCTGAAGCTGCAATTCGGCAAGGAACAGGTGGATCCGTCAGTCATCAAAACGCTGTATCTCTGCAATCAGACTGCGTTTCCGATCAGCGAAAAAGCGCTTGCTTCCGGTGCAGGTTTTGCAGATCTGACTGTGAAAGAAGCAGAATATAATGAGGAAGAATGGGCGGAACTGCTGAATAAAGAGTCGGAATCCGCTGTGGCAGCGGTCATTCAAATGGACGATGCAGAAAGCTATTTTACCATTCGGACATATTACGGCGAAACCGGTGCGGTCGGCAACGGAGAAGCCAATGAGCTGAACAGACAGCTTTCCGATGCGCTCCATCATGCGATGATGCAGGCACTGGGTGTCACATCCGAACAGGAAGATCTGCTGCACTGCGAGGCATATGCGCAGGTGGCACGCGCTGCCGATTATGAAGCAGGTGCGGAAGAAAGTGATACCGATACCCATGTGTTTGCCAATACTTTCTACGGCTATCTGACGATGATGCTCTGTGCGCTTTCCATGGGCTATATCTTTCAGCTTTGCATGGAAGAAAAAACGTCGAAGCTGGTTGAGGTGCTGCTGGTGAGTGTTTCACCGACGGCGCTGCTGGTCGGCAAGATCTTAGCAGTGACGATGTTTATTTTTACCGGTCTGGGTCTGATCGTACTCGGTCTGTTTGTGTCTTATCAGATTTCCGGTATCGGTTCGGGGCTGCATGATGTGATGGAAGAAGCCGGAAAATCAATGGGATTTTCATTTTCCGGTCTGCATCTGACTGCCGGTACATGCGTGCTGCTTGCGATCTGTCTGCTGATCGCTTACTTTACATTCGCGTTTTTCAGCGGGATCGTCGGTTCCTGCTGCTCGAAGACAGAGGATACACAGCAGGCAAGTTTTGCGGTCGTTCTGCTGATGATGCTGGGCTATTTTTCCGGCACGTTTTCACCGATGTTTGAAAACGATGCGGCAAACTATGTGCTCGCTTTGTGTCCGATCACTTCTGTTTTTACGGCGCTCCCGAATTATCTGTGCGGAAAGATCGGGCTGCCGGTTTTTGTGCTGTCACTGGTTTTGCAGCTCGTTGCGGTCGTTCTTCTGGCGCGGCTTGCGGGCAGCGTCTATCGGATGATGCTGCTTTACCGCGGCAATGTGCCGAATCCGAAACAGCTTTTCAATATGCTGCGTGCGGAAAAGAATACCCGCAAGGCACATGCCGGAAAGGAGTCGTAACATGGCAAATGGAATGAAAGCGAATCCGTTCGCCGGAACCGGAAAGGTGTATGCGTTTTCCCTGCGGCAGATGATCTGTTCAAAGGGTTGGCTGCTCTCCACGATTTTGATTGCGCTGCTGATGATCGTCGGCATCCCGGCGGCACTCTGGGGACTTTCGGCATCGCAAAGCCCGAACAAGAAGTCGAAGGATCAGAATGAGGAGATCAAAGCGGTGCTGGTCGTGGATGAAACAGAAGGCGCGGCGGATTATCAGAGCTTGCAGGAAGCCGGATACAGCGAGGTTTCTTATGCGGCATATGACAGTATGGAGCAGGCGATCACGGCGGCAAATGAGGCGGAAAATGCTGTGATCCTGCGCGTGACAAAACCGGCTGAGAGCTTTTCTCTGACGGTCTATCTGGCGGATAAAACGGAAGTCTCCCGCAGCAAAGCAAGCAGCTTCGGCAATTTTGCTGCCAATAACTTTTCCGTGATCCTGCTGCAAAAAGCGGCGCTGAGCGCAGAAGCGGCTGATCTGCTTGCTGTGCCGGTGAAAACCGAAACGGCAGAGCTGCGTGCAGATGCTTCCGCAGAGGATCCGAATGAAACACTGGCAAGGGAGCTGCTCACTGCTGCCATCCCGTTTATGATGGTGATGACGATTTATATGATGGTCATTCTCTACGGGCAGAGCATGTCCAACAGCGTGATGCTGGAGAAAACCTCAAAGCTCATGGAAACCATCCTGACGGCGGTGCATCCTTTTGCGCTGATGGGCGGCAAACTGCTCGCAACAGCGACCGCAGCCGTTGCGCAGCTCTCCATCTGGATGATTGCGCTGTTTGCCGGCATGATCGGCGGTGCGGCATTTGCCCTGCGCATGGTGCCGGATACCAGCGATGC
>DMBA01000067.1 GCA_003446315.1 Ruminococcus sp.
GACATGATGCCCTCGCCCTTTGTATCGGTCAGGAATTCGCTCTTATAGCCGAACAGACCGCGGGACGGAACGAGGAATTCCAGACGCATTCTGCTGCCCTGCGGATGCATTTCCTGAAGCTCTGCTTTTCTGCTGCCGAGCTTTTCCATAACCGCACCGACCGAGCCTTCCGGCACGTCGATCACAAGGCGCTCGATCGGCTCATAGCGCTTGCCGTCAATCTCCTTGAACAGTACACGCGGGGGCGATACAGCAAGCTCATAACCCTCTCTGCGCATATTTTCGATCAGGATGGAAAGGTGCATTTCGCCTCTGCCCGCAACAAGGAACGAATCCGTGCTTTCCGTATCGGTCACGCGCAGGGAAACGTCCTTCAGCAATTCCCTATACAGACGCTCGCGGAGCTGGCGGGATGTGACAAATTTGCCCTCTCTGCCTGCAAGCGGGCTGTCATTGACGGAGAATGTCATTTCAACAGTCGGTTCACTGATCTTTGTAAACACGACCGGCTCATAGCTGCCGGATGCACAAATGGTATCGCCGATGTTGATGCCCTCAATACCGGACACCCACACAATATCACCGACCGTTGCGCTCTGTGCGGATACACGCTGGAGCTGTTCGATCTGGAGCAGTGTCACGAGCTTTGCATTGACCGGCTTTTCTTCGCTGTGATAGTTGCCGACCTGCACCTGCTGACCGACCTTCGCCGTACCGCGGATGATTCTGCCGATACCGATTCTGCCGACATATTCATTATAGTCGATCGAGGAGATCAGCATTTGCAGCGGCTCATCCGGATCGCCCTGCGGCGGCTCAATATAATTCAGGATCGTGTCAAACAGCGGCTTGAGGTCTGTGCCGGGTTCATACTGCGAAAGGGAAGCTGTACCGGATCTGCCGGAGCAGAACAGTACCGGGCTTTCGAGCTGCTCGTCATTTGCATCGAGATCCAGCAGCAGTTCCAGCACTTCGTCACCGATCTCATCCAGACGCGCATCCGGACGGTCGATCTTGTTGACAACAATGATGATCTTCTGACCCATTTCCAGTGCTTTCGAGAGCACAAAACGGGTCTGCGGCATCGGGCCTTCTGCGGCATCGACCAGCAGCAAAACGCCGTCCACCATGTTCAGCACACGCTCCACCTCGCCGGAAAAATCCGCGTGACCGGGGGTGTCAATAATATTGATCTTCACACCGTTGTACATAACGGATGTGTTCTTTGCAAGAATTGTAATACCGCGCTCACGCTCCAGATCATTGGAGTCCATCACGCGCTCTGCAACCGACTGATTCTCACGAAACGCGCCGCTTTGCTTGAGCATCTCGTCAACCAGCGTGGTTTTGCCGTGGTCAACGTGCGCGATGATCGCAATATTTCTCAAATCATTTCTTACCACTTTATACCCTCACTTCTTTTTCTTCTTTGCGGCTTTTTCCGCATCCTTTTTCCGCTGCACATCCTTCTGCATACGAGCTGCAAGCTGTGCGCGGCGCTCCTGAAACATCGGCACTTTTGCAAGCCCCGTGATCCTGCACACAAACGCTTCGCCGGAATCGACCCACTGCATGGCTGCATCCAGATCACGCTTTGTGCCGACACCGTCTGCGCAGTAGCCCGAAAGCAATATGCTGATACGGGAGTGCGACATCAGGATCTCTTTCTGCGTTTCGCGGAAATCCACAAAATTCTTCTGATCGTAAAAAGCCCAGTAAATACGCAGCATACGCTCTGCTTCCACAGCCCATGCATATGCCTTTTCATGATCGACCGGAAAGCCGTCACTGCCCTCACGGTAACCGTTCGTCAGCGCTTCCATCGCCTTCCACGAGCCGTTTTCGGCTGCAATCGTCAACAATTCCAGACATTTCGCAGCATCATGCGGCAGCACGCCGGTATCATTGACATAATAGCCGGCAAGCAGTGCCTGCGCATCCTGTGCGCCCAGTTCTGCCGCTTTTTTCAGATATCCGTATGCCTTTTCATAATCCTGCTCTGCGCCGAGCAAGCCGAAATGATACCGGAAACCAAGCTGCATCACAGCGCCGCATTCATCCTTAGCGGCATGTGCTTCCAGCTCTGCGATCGGAAAAGCCTCATACGGGCGATATACTGTAACCGGATCTCCGCCGTTTTTCGGTTTCATCTGAAACGCCGCTGCCGGCAAATAAGACGGCACAATCTCCTTTTTCATCCAATCCCCCCTTTTCCGATTTCGTTTAACAACTGATTATAACACCGTGCCGCTGTTTCTGTCAAGTTCTTATGCAGATTTCCCGCAATTTCCGCGCAAATTTCTGCATGCACAGCACAGTTTTCGTATATTTTTTCCGGTTGCTGCATTTACTCCGCCGCAACCGTGCAGGATTCGCAGCCGTAATAAGCAAAACAAGCCGCCGCTTCGGCAGAAATGCGTTCCCCGCACATGACGATCGGCACAGCAGGCGGACAGCTCACCGTAAACTCCGCGCAGACCTTCCCGATACAGCTTCCGGCAGGCAGACGCAGCTTCGGCGCAAGCATCACTTCTCGCGGTGTCATCACAAATTCCGGCTGCGGCAGCTCCGGCGGCAGCGCTGTGATCGGTCTGCGGCGCGGCAGCTTGCAGAGAAAATCCGTCACCTTCTGCAAATGTGCAGGCGGTGTCTGCGGCGACATCATCAGAACCAGATAATCCGGATCTGCAAATTCCACATAGATATGCTGATTCTGCAAGATCTCCGCAAGAGCCGTTCCGGTATATCCGTATGATTTCGGCATCAGCGTGACCTTCATCGGTTCATCTCCGCAGAGCGCAAAGCCGGCTTCCGCAAGCTGCTGCTTCATCCGCTGAACATACGGAAGAAAAGCACGCAGTTCCGCCGAAAACGAATCGTGCAGATATGCATTGCAGAGGTCGAGCGACTCCATAATCAGATAACTCGGACTTGTGGACGCAAACAGCGCCATAGCAGCCTTGCACTGCTCCGCAAACAGCGTCGGCGCTCCGTTCCCGATATGAAGATATGCCCCGCCGGTCAGCACCGGCAGCGTTTTATGCGCAGAGGTACAGCAGAGATCCGCGCCGAGATCGGCAGGATGCTGCGGCTGCGGCAGAAAATGCAGATACGCACCGTGCGCCGCATCCGTCAGCAGGCGCATGCCGTGCGCATGGCAAAAATCCGCAGCAGCACGGATATCCGCCGTATGTCCCAGATAATCCGGACTCGTCAGATAGAGCGCGCACGGTTTTTCCGGCGCATTTTCGTATGTTTCAGCGAGCTGTGCAGCAGTCGGGCAGCCGCAGAGATAGCTCTGCCCCTTTTGCTGCGGCAGCCAGAGAATCTCAAAATCCAACAGTGCAGCCGCCGTCAGAAATGTTTTGTGCACATTCCGTGCCGCCGCGATCACCGGCTTTCTGCCCTGTGCCCGCGCATCCGATACCGCAAGATACAGCATTGCACGGATGCACAGCGATGCACCTTCCGCAGAATAAACCGTCCTGCACCCGAACACTTCTGACGCATTTGCTTCACTTTCCGCAATAATACTTTCCGGTGCAAACAGCTCGTCTGCACCGGAAATTTCTGTCAGATCCAGCGGCTCACAGCCGAGCCGCGCTATGCCCTTATGCCCGGGCATATGCATTCTGATTGCATCGGAATCTGCGTAATTCCGTGCAAAATCATAGATCGGCGTATGCATCATTTTTCAGAGAACTGCCGGTCGATCTCCGCCATGATCGCACATTCCATGCGCTTGCGGAACAGCTTGCAGCCCGCTTCATATACACCGCGCACCGAACCGGTCGCATGATAGGCGTTTGCAGCACATCCGCCGGAGCAGTAAAGCCGCGCCCAGCAATTGCGGCACTCCTCACGCGCATACACGTTACACGCCATGAAATCTTCCTGACATGCCGTGTTTTCTACGCCTTTCCATACATCACCGAGTTTGAAGCCGTCTTCGCCGACAAACTGATGACATGGGTACAAATCGCCCCACGGTGTGACTGCCATATACTCCGTTCCCGAACCGCAGCCGGAAATACGCTTATAAATGCACGGGCCGCCGGTCAGGTCGATCATATAGTGGTAGAAGGTGAACGGATCGCCCTCTTTGCGCT
>DMBA01000066.1:0-1645 GCA_003446315.1 Ruminococcus sp.
ATCCAGCGGCTCACAGCCGAGCCGCACCTTGCCCTTATGTCCGGGCATATGCATTCTGATTGCATCGGAATCTGCGTAATTCCGTGCAAAATCATAGATCGGCGTATGCATCATTTTTCAGAGAACTGCCGGTCGATCTCCGCCATGATCGCACATTCCATGCGCTTGCGGAACAGCTTGCAGCCCGCTTCATATACGCCGCGCACCGAGCCCGTCGCATGATAGGCATTCGCTGCACATCCGCCGGAACAGTAAAGCCGCGCCCAGCAATTGCGGCAATCCTCACGCGCATACACGTTACACGCCATGAAATCATCCTGACATGCCGTGTTTTCTACGCCTTTCCACACATCACCGAGTTTGAAGCCGTCTTCGCCGACAAACTGATGACATGGGTACAAATCGCCCCACGGTGTGACTGCCATATACTCCGTTCCCGAACCGCAGCCGGAAATGCGCTTATAAATGCACGGGCCGCCGGTCAGGTCGATCATATAATGATAGAACGTGAACGGATCGCCCTCTTTGCGCTTCTGAATCATCAGTTCTGCGAGCTTTTCATATTGCTCCATGACGATCTCCAGATCTGCTTCCGTCAGTGCGGAAGGATCCCCTTCAGCCGCAACGACCGGTTCCATACTCAATTCCCGGAATCCGAGATCCAGCATGACCTTGATATCTTCCAGAAAATCCGGATTTGCATGGGTAAATGTGCCGCGCATATAATAATTCTTACCGTCCCGCGCTTTCACGAGTTTCTGGAATTTCGGCACGATTTTCTCCCAGCTTCCGTTGCCGGCATAATCCACACGATAGCGGTCATGCACTTCTTTTCTGCCGTCCAGCGAAAGCACCACATTGCTGCATTCCCGGTTTGCAAAGTCGATCACATCATCGTCGATCAGCAGACCGTTTGTTGTCAGCGTAAAGCGGAAATTCTTTCCCGCTTCCTTTTCAATGCTCCGGGCATATGCGACCAGATCCTTCACGACCTGAAAATTCATCAGCGGTTCGCCGCCGAAGAAATCAACCTCAAGATTCCGGCGCGTACCGGAATTTGCGACCAGAAAATCCAGTGCCTGCTTGCCCACTTCAAACGACATCACAGCACGGTCACCGTGATATTTGCCCTGACTTGCAAAGCAATAAGAGCAATTAAGATTGCAGGTGTGTGCAATATGCAGACAAAGCGCTTTCACAACACCCGCTGTTTTCTGTTTGAGTGCGCCCGCCATCGGCTCAAATGTATCCGGTGAAAAGAGTTTTCCGGCATCCTTCAATGCTGTAATATCATCATAGCATTCGGCGTAATCACTTTCTTCAATTTCCGGTCTGCTGCAATATTTTTCATGCATTTTCTGCATGACTGTTTCCCGATCATACTGCTCATACAGTGCGATCATATCATATGCAAATTCGTCAACGGTGTGCACCGCGCCGGAACAGACATCCAACACAATATAATAACCGCCGAGCTGATACTGATGAATCATTCCGTTTCCCCTTCCTGTGCAATGAAAATGCCGCCCAGCAATTCGGGCGGCATTTCTGCTTTTCCTGAAGAATTACTTCTTCTTTGTGCTCTCGCACTGCTGATTTGCAATGCCGCAGCTCGTCTTACAAGCGGACTGGCAGGAAGTCTGGC
>DMBA01000066.1:1705-4314 GCA_003446315.1 Ruminococcus sp.
GCACTCGCCGCAGCCGCCCTTCTTTGCGCTCTCGCAAAGATTGCGGGTTTCGATGGTCTGAATGTGACGCATAACAATAAACCTCCTTTAGCAGATTGTCTGCGTTCAACGCAGCATGAGTATGCCGCAAAGAGCAGCACATAAATCTCAGCCTTATTATACCATAAATCAAACAAGAAGTCAAGCACCGTTTCATATGCAATCTGCGGGCATCGGAAATCCGCATCTGTTTCACCGGATTCTAAATGCAATCAGACATGTGAGAGTGATAAATGAACATTGTTTTCCCTATGCAATTCTGATATAATAAAGACATAAATATATTTTTTGATACCATTTAGGGGGAAGCAGCCGCATGAGAGAAATCCGGTCAGACCGGCATCCTCCCATTCGGCTGCATTTCATTTTTTTGATTTCGGAAACATATCATAAGGAGCAATATAATTATGGATTTGACTATCCGTCCTGTTCCGCCGGAAAGCAGGCAAGCACTTCGGCTGATGTGTCTCGGAGATTCGATCACGGAAGGATTCTGGTTTCCCGGCGGTTATCGCTGTGCTCTTTGCAGATGCATCTCTGAAAACGGGCTGGAAAACTGCGTTTCATTTGTTGGAGAATATTGCGGCGGCAATATGTATGATTCCCATCATGCAGGTTATATCGGATTCGGCATCGAACAAATACCGGCTGCCGAATCCATTTCCGGTGCACGCTCCGGTTTGACCGCATTTGCAGGAAAACTGCTCGCTGCTTATCCGGCAGATATTGTATTTCTGCTTATCGGTACAAATGACATCCTGAGCCTGTACGACCTGGCGCATTTCGGCGACCGTTTGGAGCATCTTGCGCATATGATCCTGCAAGCGCTGCCCGAAAACGGTGCACTCTGTATTGCAACGCTGCCGGATATGGATGCCGCTGATTCGCAGTACATCAGCCCGTATTTTTTCACGCCGGATTCAATGGATGCCGCCGTTGCCGATTGTAACCGCCAGATCCGCGCCGTAACAGAACGGCTTTCGAATGCAGGAAAACCGGTTTATCTTGCGGACATCAATCCGCTGCTCACCAAAGCGGATCTATATGACGGCGTACATCCGAATGAAACCGGATATGAAAAAATCGGGTGCTTTTTCTTCCGGATGCTTTTGCAGTTTTTGCCGGCACATTCTGCACATTTGTATCCGCCGGCATATGCATAGACTTTATTGTTTGCATTTTTACATTATCAAAAAGCAGCACTTCCATTCGATCGGAAGTGCTGCTGTTTTTTTATCAGTCGTCGATCCACTCAACCGTTTTCATGACCTGCGGTTTCAGCGGCTTATCCTGAAAATTCGTTTCTGCTGCTGCGATCTCATCCACAACTTCAATGCCTTCCACAACTTCGCCGAATGCAGCGTAGTTGCCGTCCAGATGCGGTGCATCCTGGTGCATGATAAAGAACTGAGAGCCTGCGCTGTTCGGCATCATGGAACGCGCCATGCTCAGAACACCGCGGGTGTGCTTCAGCGGATTTTCCACGCCGTTGCTTGCAAATTCACCCTTGATATTCCAGCCGGGGCCGCCCATGCCGGTGCCTTCCGGACAACCGCCCTGGATCATAAAGCCCGGAATGACTCTATGAAAGATCAAGCCGTTATAAAAGCCGGATTTTACCAGTTTTTCGAAGTTTTTGCAGGAAATCGGTGCACAATCCGGACGCAGCTTCAATTTGATCTGCTTTCCGTTTTCCATTGTAATCAGTACCATAATCACAAATCCTTTCTGTATCGGCAAAGCCGTTAATTCAGTTCGATGTCTTTCACATCGTCGATCGTCAATGTTGTGAGCTGTGCATTTGTCGGCGATTCGATCGCTGCAAGGCGATTTGCCTGATTGGTGATCGCACGCTCAAAGAAATTACGGATATCACGCGCATTTGCGAATGTTTTGAGGTTCTGACCGCAGCGTTCGACAAAGAAATCCAATACTGCCTTCTCTGCTTCCTCTGTAATGGTCATGCCCGATTTTGTGCAGATGCTCTTGAAGATATCGAGCAATTCATCCGGCATATAGTCCTCAAATGTAATGATCTTATTGAAGCGGGAACGAAGACCCGGATTGCTGTCCAGGAATTCTTCCATCAGATCGGAATAGCCCGCAACAATCACGATAAAGTCATCGCGGTTATCTTCCATCGCTTTCAGCAGCGTATTGACCGCTTCCTGACCGAAATCGCCCTTGCCAGTATTGGTGGTCAGCGCGTATGCCTCATCAATAAAGAGCACGCCGCCCATTGCAGAGTCGATCAGTTCTTTTGTTTTGATCGCAGTCTGACCGACATAACCGGAAACCAGACCGGAACGGTCACATTCCACAAGCTGACCTTTGGAAAGTACGCCAAGGCTCTTATAAATGCCGGCGAGAATACGGGCAACTGTTGTTTTACCGGTACCCGGATTGCCGAGAAACGCCATATGCAGCGACATTGCGGACTGCGGCATTCCTCTGTCCTCGCGCATTTTACGAACGCGGATCAGATTGATAAGGCTGTTCAGATCCTGCTTTACTGCCTGCAAACCGGTGAGATCTTCGAGTTTCTGGAGCTGTTCTTCGAGTGTCAGTTC
>DMBA01000066.1:4379-5550 GCA_003446315.1 Ruminococcus sp.
TTTTCCGGTGCTTTCTGCTCTGCCGGATTCTGCTGATTCGGCTGATTCTGCTGGAACGGATTCTTCACATTGCCCTGCGGCTGATTCGGCTGCGGTGCATTGGGAATGCCGCCGTTCGGGAAATTATTCTGCGGAAAATTCCCGTTCGGCTGAATCGGCTGCTGCGGAACGCCCCACGGAGAATTGCCGCTGCCCGGCACATAAGGCGGACGGTTTGCAAGTTCCTCCCGGCGCTTCTGCTCCCGGATCATATTTTCCCAGTTGGTGATGTATTCCATGCGGAAATTGCGCAGAGCAAGCACCAGTGCACCGAGATCCCGCATAATAAACGGATCCGGTCTGCCCGAATCAATATTCATAAAATCCAGACCAGCCTGATTGATGAATTCGATAAAAGCAAGGCTCATGCCGCCGATCGGAGAAGTCTCCAGATCCATTTTCAAAAACGGCATCATCATCGTAATCATGCTGTCTTTCAGACTGTACTTTGTGATCTTACTGCTGACATTGAAGCGGTCGATCTGGTCAGCCGACATAGTATAACCGAGCGCATCATTCAGATAAGCAATTTCCTGCATCGAAATATTGCCGTTGCTGCTGCTGAGATACACATAGAATTTCAGCAGGGTAAACCGCAGATAATCCCGATTGGATTTTCCCTGAACGCCGATCAGATAATTGCGTTCTTCACATTTTGTACAGTTATCATAAACCTGCGAAAGCTGTTTTGCGACTCCGTCCGTCATGACACAAGCCCCTCCCTGAATTTGAAAATACCGCCGATCATAAGGCGCATCAAATACGCATATTTGCGCAATTTTAGATGAAAATGGTATTATGCAAAGGTGATCTTATGGAAGACTTTCTTGCCCTTTTTCACGATCAGATCATCTCCTGGTGCAAACATGGTTTTCGGATCAGTCACCTTCTCGTCATTCACCGAAACGCCGCCCTGCTGCACAAGTCTGCGTGCTTCCGACATCGACGGGCACAGCTTTGCCTTCACCAGCATGGTCAGAATGCCGATCTGACCGTCTGTCAGGTCATCGGCAGTGATCTGTGTTGTCGGCATATTTTCGCTGACGCCGCCGCCTGCAAAGATGGCTCTTGCTGCTTCGCGCTGCTTTTCAGCTTCTTCCTTGCCGTGAACGAGTGCAGTCAGCTCATAAGC
>DMBA01000209.1 GCA_003446315.1 Ruminococcus sp.
GCATAGAGCGTAAAGGCGGTATCTTCCGAGGAATCTGTGTTGTCGATTGCCTGGGCAGGCAATACGCTGGAAAGAGATGTGCTGCAAACAGCGGCTGCTGCGAGCATAGATAACAGTTTATGATTTTTCATAATACGTTCCTTTCCGTATGTCTAAGAGGGCATCTTTATTATATCACAAAATCGCCGAAAAAGAGATGAAGATTTTGTAAAGATTTCGTAAAAACGAAAAAGCGGGCAGATGCCGCATCAAAACAGCATCTGCCCGCTTTGGTATGGGAACCGTATTCAGAGTGAAGGGATCAATTTTGCAAGGAATTGCAGGATCATCAGCGTATCGCCGCTGTCCGGCTGACCGGAAGCATTGACATCCGCATTTGCCAGACCGTCCGTATAGATGACCGCTTCGGAATCTTCTGCGAGGAAGCGTGCGAGGAGCACGGCATCGGAAACATCCACATCGCCGTCCAGATTGACATCGCCGGGTGTTTTCGCAGCCGGGATGGTTGTGGAAGTGATCTGGGTGGTGCTTGTCGTGACGGTGGTGGAGGTTGTCGAGATCGTCGTTGTGACAGTCGTTGTGGTCACGGTAGTCGTCGCAGCGGAAGGCTCATCGGTGAAGACGGTAGCCGGTTTTGCAGTCGCCTTCCAGCCATAGGTGCCGTTGATGACCGGTTCGCCCCAGTCCGCGGAGAGTGTACCGCCGGCGTTTGCATTGCTCATATCGAGGTATTCCACGGGGCTGCCGTTGCCGTACCAGCTCCAAGCCATCCAGCCGGTGCCGGTTTCTTCCGCATACTGCATGATATAGTCTTCCTGCACATCGCCGTCGGAGTGTTTCCAGCCGAATTCGCCGATGACGAGGCAAAGCTCGCGGGTAATCATGCTGTCCATGATATTTTTGATCATAGCATTGGTGCCGCCTGCATAGCCGTACATATGAACAGAGAACATGGTGTTATGTTCCGGGTCAGCTTCCAGAACAGCCGCACCGCCGTTGATGACGGTTGCAGCGGTCTGACCCCAGCCGCCTGCATCGCACATAATGCAGTGCTTCAGACCGGCATCGCGGATGATCTTGACAGCTTTGATATAGGCAGCCTGCCATGCGGAATCATTTGCAGTGCCCTGCCACTCATTTGCAATATTGATGATGACCGTATCCTCATGGCCCTTGAGCACATTTGCAAGATCGGAAGCGAAGTAGGTTGCCGCATTCAGCAGGGGCGCTTCCTCATTTTTACCGGTTGCGTCATGTACTTCGAAGACCGCAACGAGTTTATTTTTCTCGCATTCTTCGATGAGGTGTGCGATCTCGCCGGGTTTATTCCGGTCATACTGGTCGCCGTCGCCGAGCACGATGCGCACGACATTTGCGCCATAGTCTGCGATCTCTTTCAGTGCAGCTTCGGTTTTGCCGTCCCAGCTATACCATGTATAGGCATAATTGGTGCCGCGCATGACGAACGGATTTTGTTTTGCATCCCGCAGCACAGCGCCGTCAACATAGAAGCCGTCTTTGGGTTCAACGTTCGAAGCCGCGCTGCCGCCGAGTTCAAGGTTGGAGACCGTCACAGAGCCGGAGATGGTTTTGCCTTCCTGTGTCGGCATGACCATCATATTGATGCGGTGCACGGAATAGGCATCTGCGAGTGTTGAGATTTCAGAGCCGCCGTTGAGTGCCCATTCTTCGGATTTGAGATAATAGACAAGATCGGTGGAAGCGCCGGCTTCCAGGGTTGTCCAGACGGTTGTCTGATACCACGACCATTCCGCGCCGGTGCCGAGTGCGATCTGGAATCCGATGGTATCATCGCTGTCGTTGGTCAGGGTGAAGGAGAGTTTGGTATAATCCGACCAATCCCATCCTTCGCCGTTCTGCGTACAGAATCCGGCAACATTGTCGCCCTGATCGGCATTGGTAAAGGTCACCTTTGTGGTGCCGCTGCTGTCCGTGACGGTATCGGTTCCGGTCTGATAGCCGTCTGTTTTCTCCCAACTGAATCCGCCCGCGCCGTTTGCGGCGACAGCCTGGATGCTGCTGAGACTTGTCAAAGATGTGACTGCGAGTGCTGCGGCGATAAGACCGGCATGCAGTCTGCTGTGTTTCATGAACATGAAAAGCCCCCCTCTTGCATGAAACGAATGGATCAACCGGTATTTTGGTACTGTTTTGCGCATGTCTGCACAAGACCGGCTTCAATCATATTATACAAAATATTCTTTCAAAAGTCAAACGGATTGTCTGAATTTCCGCAAAAAAACGGGAAAGATCGGTTTCCTTAAAGTAACTATCGGCAAAACATCCAAGCATAAGGTGATTGGATTTTATTATTCCGCTGATATTGCGGCAATAATAACCCGATTATCTGCAACATACACACAAATCCGGCGCGGCGGGCAGCATGTTCCGGCAGCATATTTGTCAAATTGCATGATGCCGTTATGGGAAGCGTTCTGCATCAAAACGGCAAAAACCATGCTGATTCGTGCGCATTTTTGCCTGACTTCCCGAAAAACATGCAGCAAAATGGAAATGTACTTGACTTTTTTCATAGTTTCGCGTATACTTAATCTGTATGGTTATATCCAAATTACATGCAGCCTGCTGCGAAGGCGGGATGCAGAAAGAGAGGTACACATTTGAACAGAAATACCGGTCGTCCCGGAGCAAAGGGCGGATTCCGAGCCGGAAAGAAGCAGCGCGGCGGAATACCGCTTGCTGCGATCGGCAGAAAGATCATGCCAGCAGAGCTTGTCAGTGAGAAGTTGGAGAAGAAGGAACGGAAAAAAGCAGAAAATGCCGTAGCTGCGGTATCGAAAAAAGTCAGTGCAGAACCGCAGCATCGTGCGGCGAATGTCCAGAATGTACAGAAGGAACGGTCGCTGCGTGCCAAAACGCCGGTTCGTATCATTCCGCTGGGCGGTCTTGGCGAGATCGGAAAGAACATGACCGTCATCGAATGCGCAAACGATATGTTTATCATCGACTGCGGACTTGCATTCCCGGATGCGGAGATGCTCGGTGTGGATCTGGTGATCCCGGATTTCACATATATTGAACGCAATGCAGAGCGTCTGCGGGGCATTGTCCTGACGCACGGTCACGAAGACCATATCGGCGGTCTTGCATATCTGCTGAAAAAGGTAAACACGCCCGTTTACGGCACCCGTCTGACACTTGCGCTTGTAGAAGCGAAGCTGCGGGAGCATCAGCTTGACGGCAAAGTGAACCTGAATGTCGTGCAGCCGCGCAAAACGATCCGGATGGGCTGCATGGCGGTCGAACTGATCCATGTGAACCATTCCATTCCGGATTCCGTCGGTCTTGCGATTCACACACCGGCAGGCGTGCTGGTGCATACAGGCGATTTCAAGGTCGATTATTCGCCGATCAACGGCGGGATCATTGATCTCGGCAGATTCGGCGAACTTGGCAGCAAGGGCGTGCTTGCACTGATGGCAGATTCCACGAATGCAGAGCGTCCGGGATACACACCGACAGAGCGAAAGGTCGGTGCATCCTTTGAGAAGCTGTTTGCAGAAGCGGAAGGCAAACGAATCATCATTGCCACCTTCTCGTCCAATATCCACAGAGTCCAGCAGATCATCAACCATGCAGAGAGCTGCGGCAGAAAGGTTGCCGTGTTCGGCAGAAGCATGGTCAATGTCATTACGATCGCAAGAGAACTGGGCTATCTGGAAGTCAAGGAAGGCACCATTATTGATATTGACCTGATGAACCGGTATCCGGCAGAGAAGGTCGTGCTGATTACGACCGGCAGCCAGGGAGAACCGATGTCCGCGCTGACCCGCATGGCAATGGGCGACCACAAGAAGGTCAGCATCACGCCGCAGGATTTCATCATTATTTCCGCAACGCCGATTCCCGGCAATGAGAAATATGTCACCAAAGTGGTGAATGAGCTGATGAAATCGGGCGCACATGTGGTATATGAAAGAATGTACGAAGTACATGTCTCCGGCCACGCCTGCCAGGAAGAGCTGAAACTGATGCTTTCGCTGGTGAAGCCGCGGTTCTTTATTCCGGTGCACGGCGAATATAAGCATCTGAAGAAGCATGCAGAGCTTGCGATGGAACTGGGTCTTGACAGAGATCATATTATTGTCGGACAGATCGGCGATGTGATCGAGTCCAACGGCATTGATATGCGGATCGTCGGGCAGGCACCGGCAGGCAGAGTGCTGGTGGACGGACTCGGTGTCGGCGATGTCGGCTCGATCGTGCTGCGGGACAGAAAGCATCTGGCGCAGGACGGTCTGATTATCATAGTGGTCGGCATCGACCGTGCAGAGAATGCGATCGTATCCGGCCCGGAACTGATCTCACGCGGCTTTGTATATGTGCGTGAAGCAGAAGAAATGATGGATGAAGCGCGATCGCTGCTGACGGATACACTGGATCAGTGTGCACCGTCTGATCTTCGGGATTGGAATGCGCTGAAAGCGAAGATGCGTGATGTCCTTTCGGATCATATATTCCGGAAGACGAAGCGCTCTCCGATGATTCTGCCGATCATAATGGAAGTATAATTACAGCGGAAACAAAAAACTGTGCGGATCGGAAAGGCGGTGAAAGCGTGGAAGGAAAACAGCCATGGCGTCTGATCGGTGCATCAGCAATGCTGGCGGCATCAGCGCTGCTGGCGCTGCTGGCAGCATGTGAGAAGCTGCATTCCCCGATCTTCTGGATGTCAGCGATACTGCTTGTGATCGCAGCGGGCTGGATGGCGTATGAGATCATATCCATCCGGCAAAACACCCTGCGATATGTAGCGCGGATGAACACGATGATCGGACGCACCATGCAGACTGCACCGGAGCATATGCCGGTTCCGCTGGTGATTGCGGACTGCAAGGGCATCATTCTCTGGTATAATGACGCATTTTCGGATATTGTATCCGGCGGAGATCTGTTCGGCTTGCAGCTCCAGGCAGTTTTGCCGCTGCGGCAGGGTGCAGTCAGTGACGGCGGCACGATCGAAGTCGGCATGTACGAGCGCAAATACCGTGTATCCCGCACGGATTATGAACGCAAGGGCGGGCGCATGGAGCTCTATACCTTTGAGGATATCACGAATTACGTCACGCTGCGCCGGACATATATGGATACGCGGACATGTGTCCTGCTCATCAATGTTGACAACTATGAAGATCTGTTCAACGGCACACGGCAGAGTGAACGTGCTGCGGTATTGGCATCGCTGGAAACTTTGCTGGATAAGATGATGGAAGAAACGAAAAGTGTCATTTATCATCTGGATGAAGACCGTTTCCTGATGCTGACAGAAGCGAGTCACTGTCTGGAGATGGAACGGGCGCATTTCCCGGTGCTGGATGCAGCGCGTAAGCTCCGGGTAAAAGGACGAATGAGCCTGACGCTTTCGATCGGTGTCGGCAGAAGCGGCGAAACGCTTGCGGATAACGAACGCTTTGCGCAGCAGTCGCTGGATATGGCATTGGGACGCGGCGGCGATCAGGCTGCCGTCAAGACCGACAACGGCTTTACCTTCTACGGCGGCATTTCGCAGGGCATCGAGCACAAGAATAAAGCGAAAAACCGTGCAATTTCGAAGGATCTGATCCGTCTGATGTCCCGCTGCGGCCATGTTTATATCATGGGACACCGCGCCAGCGATCTGGATGCCGTAGGTGCAGCCGTAGGCGTGGCGTTTATCGCGCAGCAAACGGGCGTGCCGTATAATATCGTGATCCGGACAGAGACAACGCTTGCAAAGCTGCTGACAGACCGGATCGCAGAAGAAATGCCGGACTGCATGATCTCGCCGGAAACAGCGCGTGCACACATCACTGACGGCGATTTGCTGGTCATTGTGGATACGTTCAGCAAGGATATTCTGGAAGATGCCGAGCTTTACCGGATGGCGAAGCATGTGGTCGTGATCGACCATCACCGCCAGATGGTGAATTATCTGGACAATACGACCCTCAAGCTGCATGACCCTTATGCATCATCGGCAGCGGAGCTGGTCACAGGCATGATCCAGTTCTTTGATTTCAAAGATGAGATGCCGCAGTTCTGTGCAGAAGCGCTGATGTCCGGCATTATGCTGGATACGCGCAATTTTGTCCGGCAGACCGGCGTGCATACATTTGAAGTTGCAGCTTATCTGCGGGAACACGGCGCAGACCCGATCGAAGTAAAGACGTTGTTTGCCGAATCGCTGGAAGCATATCAGACCCGTTCGAAGCTGGTATCGGAAGCAGTGGTGCACGGCAGATATGCCATCACAGTCGCAGATACCGAGGTAAAGGATCTGCGCGTGATCGCATCGCAGGCAGCCGATGAGCTGCTGGGTGTTGAGGGTGTGTTTGCATCCTTTGTGCTGTTCCCGTCGGGAGAGCAGGCGTGCATTTCTGCGCGTTCGCTTGGAAAGGTGAATGTGCAGACGATCATGGAAGCGCTGGGCGGCGGCGGTCATCGTGTGATGGCAGCAACGCAGCGCACAGATTGCAGTTTGAAGGAACTGTGCAGCAAGCTGATCGCCGTGCTGGATGAACTGGATCGGAAAGAACAGGAAGCAGCAGAAGCGGAGGCAGCGGAAACAGAAAACGGAGGAGCCCAATGATACAGTATCAGCTTGATCTGACAGACGGCGGACTGGAAGTATCAAAAGGCTTGTTTTTCCGGTATCGGAAGCATGGAAGGGCATTGCAGCTTTCGCAGAACAGGGCATCTGCACGGAGCAGATGGAATGGATCACGGAAGCAAACATACCGGAAGCCGGCAATTTTGTGATATAACAATCAAATATATTTATAGTATAGAGAAAGGAAGAAGTTATATGAAGGTCATTTTATTGCAGGATGTCAAGGGAACGGGTAAAAAAGGAGAGATCAAGAATGTCTCTGACGGCTATGCCCGGAATTTCCTGATCGGCAAAGGACTTGCCGTAGAAGCAACGAATGCCAATATCAACAAGCTGGAAGGACAGAAGGCATCGGAGCAGCACAAAATTGATGTTGCAAAGCAGGAAGCGACTGCACAGGCAGCAAAGCTGGAAGGCAAGAAGCTGGTGATCCGTGCCAAAGCAGGACAGGGCGGCAGATTGTTCGGAGCCGTCACACCCGGCAACGTGGCAGATGAGCTGGAGAAGCAGTTCGGCTTTGCTGTTGACAAGCGGAAGCTGACCGTCAGCAGCGAGATGAAGAATGCCGGCGATTACAGCGCAGAAGCGAAGTTCTATAACGGCATTTCCGCAAAGTTTACAGTCTCTGTGGTGGCAGAAGATGCCTGACGGATTGGATTTGCAGGAAGCCTATTCGAGCCGCATGCTCCCGCACAGCGATGAAGCGGAGCAATGCGTGCTCGGTTCCATTCTGCTGGATCCGGAGACCATTTCCACCGCGCTGGAGATCATCCGGCCGGAAGCATTTTATGTGGAGCAGCACAGGGAGCTGTTCCGGCTGATGGTCGCAATGTTCACGGGTGCGCAGTCTGAGCAGATGGATATTATCGTTGTGCTCAACGAAGCAATGAAGCAGGGCATCTTTGAAAGCACTGCCGAAGGCAAGCGGTATCTGACGAGTCTGATCGAGCTGGTACCGTCTGCGGACAATATTGCAAGTTACTGCAAGATCCTTTCGGAGAAATACAGTGCCCGCATGCTGGCAGAAGTCGCACAGGATCTGCTGAAACAGATCAATGCAGGAACGGAGTCCGCACAGACGCTGCTGGATTCCGCAGAACAGCGGATCTATGACATCCGGCAGGGACGCGATGTGCACGGTCTGACCCCGATCATTGATGTCATGACGAATACGCTGCGTCAGCTCAACAATCTGGCAGGCCCGGACAGAGAACAATATCTGGGTGCGAAGACCGGTTTTCCGGATCTGGATGCTGTCACAGGCGGCATGACGAATTCCGACCTTGTGATTCTGGCAGCCCGACCGGGTATGGGCAAGACCTCGTTTGCACTGAACCTTGCCACGAATGTGACGCGGCGTTCCGGCAGAACGGTTGCGATCTATTCGCTGGAAATGAGTATGGAGCAGCTTGCATCCCGTATGCTCTCCACAGAAGCGCTGGTCGATTCGCACAAGCTCCGGACAGGGCGGCTGGATACGAAGGAATGGGGCAGACTGGCAGCCGGTGCGGATGTGCTTGCCGGCATGAATATTTTCTTATCGGAAGCAACCGGCATCACGGTTTCGCAGATGAAAGCGCAGTTGCGGCGCGTCAAGAATCTGGGCATGGTGGTCATCGACTACCTGCAATTGATGGATGCACCGCTGAAATCGGAGAACCGTGTGCTTGTCATTTCGGATATCACCCGTAATCTGAAGCTGATGGCGAAGGAGCTGAATGTACCGGTTCTGTTATTGTCGCAGCTCAACCGTGGTGTAGAAAGCCGAACGGATAAACGACCGATGATGTCCGACCTGCGTGAATCCGGTTCGATCGAGCAGGACGCAGATATCATCATGTTCCTTTATAATGACTATTATTACAACCGCGAAAAATCGCAGACACCGAACATGACAGAGTGCATTGTGGCGAAGAACCGTCACGGAGAGACCGGAACGATCCAACTCACATGGGATGCACAATATACGCGGTTCTCTGCGATCGAGCGCGGCGAGGCACCGCCTGCATGAGCCGGATGGAGCCGCTTGCGGCAGCCGTTCTGGAGAATCCGGCATGTCCGCACGGCGGGATCTGTACCGTTGCATTTTCCGGCGGCGCAGACAGCACGGCATTGCTGCTGATCCTGTACGAACTGCGCACACAGTTGGAGATTGATCTGCGGGCAGTTCATGTGCATCACGGCATCCGCGGGAAAGAAGCGGACAGAGATGCCGCATTTTGTGCCGTATTATGCAGGCAGCATGCGATTCCGTTTCAGCAGATCGCCGTAAATGTGCCGGCATATGCAGCGGAGAAGCGTCTTTCAGAAGAAACGGCAGCCCGGATCCTGCGATATGAAGCGCTGGAGAAAGCGGCACCGGAAGGCGTGATCGCAACGGCGCATCATGCCGGCGACAATGCCGAAACGATGCTGTTTCACTTTATCCGCGGCAGCGGGATGAAAGGTCTGCGCGGCATATTACCGCGAAACGGCAGGATCATCCGTCCGTTGTTATATGCAGAAAAATCGGAGATTCTTGCATATCTTGTAGCACGCGGGCAGACTTATGAGGAAGACAGTACAAACGCATCGGCGGCATACAGCCGAAACCGGATCCGGCAAACGCTGATCCCGCTGATGATCGAAGAAAACCCGGCATTTTTGCGGCATATGAGCCGGACAGCAGCGATGCTTGCAGCAGATGAAGCCTTGCTGACGCAGCAGGCGCTGGAAGCACAGGCAGCGTGTCTGGAACCGTGCCGGGGCGGCATGCGCGGATTGCCGGCATATCCGAAGCCAATCCGCATGCGCATTTATATGCAGCGGCTGGAAGCATTGCCGGTGCATGTGGATCCGTCTTATGATATGCTGACAGCGATCGACGCGCTGCTGGAAGCAGAAAACGGCAAGCTGACGATCACCCGGAATGTTTACGCAGAGGCATGGCGGGGCATTCTGTATATCAGGAGCACAGCGTCGGAAACAGCAGCAGAAATCCCGCTGCAAACAGGGGAAAATCGCGTGTTTGCGGGCATGTGCTGCACAGCGGTTCTGGGAGATGCGTTATCACGGAATCATCACACAGCAGACACACGGTCTACGCTGGATTTTGATAGAATAATTGGGAAACCGTATTTTCGGCAATGGCGCGGAAGCGACCGGATCCGGCTTCCGGG
>DMBA01000254.1 GCA_003446315.1 Ruminococcus sp.
TGTACTGCCGGAATCAGGATGCCGCTGTGCGTCATGCCGATCGGATCAAAGATCTCCTGTTTGACATAATCTGCAAAGGGCATTCCGCTGACCGTTTCCGTGATCTCCGCAAGGACAACATATCCCAGATTGGAATATTCAAAAGCAGTATCCGGTTCGTATCCGAGTCCCAGTCCCTTTGCAAGATATGCCACTTTTTCGTTCCGGTCAACTGCCTCAGAATAATGCGAAAACGTGCTGTTCGGGATGCCGGAACAGTGGTTCAGAAGCTGCCGGATTGTCGTATCCTGCGGTGCGCCCTGCCATGTCACATGCCACCATCCCAGATAATCGGATACACGGTCATCCACAGAGAGCTTTCCGTCTTCCTGCAAAATCAGAATACTCAGCGCCGTGAACGCCTTGGAACAGGACGCAATGCTGAAAACCGTGTCTTCCGTCACGGGCACGCCGTCCTCTGCATACCCGAAACTCCGGTATCCGGTATCTGCACCGCAGACCGCCGAAACGGTGAGTCCGGGCGTGTCGTACTGCGCCGTTTTTTCTTCCGCAAATGCGATCCAATCCGGATCACTGAGCGCGGGAATCTCATCCGCAGATACACGCGGCATATTGGCACAGAGCATCGCTGCGGCACTGAAGACGGATATGGTTTTCCGAATCAGATGTTTCATAAACATCCCCCCTTTTATATGCATCATATCACATCTTCGATTAAGAATACATTAAGGATTTCAATTTGCTGCAACAGGGATATTGACCGTCACTTCCAGACCGCCGTTCCGGTTTTGCAGCATCACATCACCGCCGGACTGCTCCGCAATATATTTCACGATATAAAGCCCAAGCCCTGCACCGGCTTCTTTTTTGGTATTGTGTCCGCGATAAAACTGCTCGCAGACAAACGGCAGATCAGCATCCGGTATGCCGCCGCCCGTATCACAAACATGCAGCGCGATAAAATCTGCACTGCGCGTCATGCTGATCGCAATATCCGTTTTGGCATATTTGCGTGCGTTGTGAATCAGGTTTTCCAGCACCTGCGCGATTCTGTTCGGATCGGCATAAACATCTGCCGGAAACAGCGGCTTTTTGAAGTGTACATCCGATACACCGGCAGACAGCGTCCGCACTGTTTCTTCGGTCAGCTCCGCAAGATCAAACTGCTTCGGCTGCATCCGCAGTCTGCCGAGATCGGAAAGCGCATGCAGCAGCATATCATCGGTCAGCTTCGTGATCTCATCGCACTTGCGCATCATCATATTCAGATATTCTTCCCGCTGCTCCGGCGTTTGCGCCATACCCATTTCCAGTGCCTCTGCATATGCACGCACGGATGCGACCGGCGTTTTGATATCGTGGGACAGCGATGCAATGACCGTTTTATGGTTTTCGATTGCCGCCTGTTCACATGCACGCGCATTGCTGATCTCCCGGCGCATGCGGTCAAATCCCCATGTGAATTTGCCGAAATAATTGGAACGCTCATAATCCAGCGGCAGATCAAAATTGCCTGATGCGATCTCATCCGCAAAATGCGTGAGTTTCTCAAACGGACGCAGCACCGCAATGCAGCAATAACCCGTCACACCGCCCAGAAACAGCAGACAAATACCGCACATGACCCAGATGCGGCTGTCTTTCTGCTCAGCGGAGCGCTGCCGGATCATATTCTGCATCTCCGCTGCCTTTTCGATCACCTCTGCATTCTGACCGGCTTCTGCAAGCTGTGCGATCTCATTCAGCATGACCACATCCTGCCCGCGGTCATCTGTATTTGCATGCGGGGCGCGTAAAAATGCAGCCGCGGTCAACAGCACCGCGGCAGTCAATGCAAGCAAGATCAGTTTTTTCATTCTTCCGCCTCCAACATATATCCCAGCCGCCAAATCGTCTTGATATATTTCGGATTTGCCGGATCGTCCTCTAATTTTTCCCGCAGCCAGCGGATATGCACTGCGATCGTGGACGGCTCTGCTTCTGAATATGCGCCCCAGACTTCGGAAAACAGCTTTTCCTTCGCAATTGCAATATTCCGGTGCCGGCAAAGATACAGCAGCAGATCAAATTCCCGCTGTGCAAGATTCACCGGTTTTCCGTTCTTGGTGACGGTGCGGGATGCCTGCTGAACGGTCACATCCCCGAAACGGATCGTATCCTGTGCTTCTGCAAAGCCGTATGTCCGGCGCATCAGCGCATGGATCCGGGCAAGCAGTTCTTTCAGGGAATAAGGCTTCGGCAAATAGTCATCCCCGCCGATCTCCAGACCGTGGACGCGGTCATCCTCTGCGGTGCGGGCACTGGCAAAGATCACCGGAATGCTGGAGCTTTCCCGCAGCTTCCTGCAAATCTCAAATCCGGTCGCATCCGGCAGATTGATATCCAGCAGAATGAGATGAAACCGCTGCTGTGCAAGCAGATCAAATGCGGCTTCCGCATGTTCTGCATGACTGACTGCGTAGCCGCAGCCTTCCAGCATCTGCATAATGACCGCAGATAATGCAGCATCATCATCCACCAGTAAAATATGTTTTCGTTCCATATGGTTCTCTCCATGTTTATTTTGATCCTTTCTGTTATTATAGCAAATATAATGCAGAGAAGTCAAGCAGCAGCAAAAAACGCCACAGCATTTCTGATGATGCATCAGAAACACTATGGCGATACAGATAAAAAACGGTTTGACGATGCGGCTCAGCAGATGCGCGGCAGCAGTTCACCTTTCGGCTGCGGCAGAATGGTCTGCGTACCGATCTCTGTTTCCATGATGACCTTGCCGGCGTTTTCTTCTGTCACTGTGCCGATGATCGCGGCATTCTGTGAATATTTGCCCTCACGCAGCTTTGCAACGATCGCTTCTGCATGTTCCTGCGGTGCAAAAATGACCAGTCTGCCCTC
>DMBA01000217.1 GCA_003446315.1 Ruminococcus sp.
CTTTTTTTCTGATAATATGTTATAATAAAAGATGTTCGATAAAATTGTGTGAGGAAAACCTCAAAAAACACGAATATAAGGATAGACTGAATTTTGGAGGTTATCAGAATGGCAAAAAAGCAAACAGTAAAGCAGGAACCGCAAAAACAGCCTGCGCAATCCCCTGCCCCGTCAAACAGTGCGGATGCACAGAATCTTTCGGATGTGCAAAATCCGCCGAATACGCAAAATCCGCCGGATATACAGCAGCCGAAAACCCCGCCCGAACCGAATCCTGCGGCACCCGCAGTCTCTCTCCGGCCGATGCTCCTTGCTGCCGGAATCCCCAATATGCTGCTTGTCCGGCTGATCGCTGTGTTCTTCTTTGTTTCCGGCATCAATATCCTGATCGTCCGGCATGCCCATCAGCACACGCCCTTTGCAAACTGGAGAGAATTCCTGCAAGACAGCAATTTCGCGGTGCTGATCCTCAGCTTCTTCCTGTTATTTCTCCTGTTAAGCGCTGTCCGGATGTTCATTCCGCCCAAATGGCGCTTTATAGATCAGGCTGCGGCGCTCGGCGGACTGGCGATATTCAATTTTGCCGCACTCTGGCGCTCCGGCGATTTTTATAACTGCGCCGGTTCTGCCGTGATTACATCCGTCTTTCTATACTATATACTAAACAAATGCGATTCCCGTCCCATCTCCAATAAACTCAGCAATCGCACTTCTTTGATCATCGCCGTAAGCACAGCCGTTGTGACCTGCTCATTCGTCAGCTTATTCGCCGTCATGCGGCACAAGGTCTTCGGCTCCACATATGACGATATGGCGATCTTCATTCAGACATTCCATTCCCTTGCAGAGCATTTCAATGCCGATACGACCTGTGAACGCAGCGAATTGCTCTCTCATTTCCGCATCCATGCTTCTTATATTCTCTATTTTCTGATGCCGGTTTATAAGATCATTCCTTATGACATCACGCTGATCGTGATGCAGGCATTCCTGATCGGTGCCGGTGTCGTCCCTCTGTATCTCATCGCAAAGCACCACAATTTCACCGGTCTGCCGCTGCTCGGCATTTGCTTCTTTTATCTTTTCGGACTTGCGATCATCGGGCCTTGCTTCTATGATTTCCACGAAAATGCAACACTTCCGATGCTGCTGCTCTGGCTGATCTGGAGTCTCGAACAGAAAAAATATGTCCCTGCTTATATCTTCACCGGTCTGGTATGTATCGTCAAGGAAGATGCGCCGCTGTTCGTCATCTGCCTTTGCATGTATTTCTTCTTCCACGAAAAGGATGCCGCCCGCAGCCGTCACGGATTTATCATGGCAGCGCTCTCTGCGGCTTATATGCTCATCATCACCCATTGGCTCAATCAGAACGGAAACGGCAATTTCATGACCAATACCCGCTTCAGACATCTGATGCCCGAAGCAGATGCCGGTCTGATCTCCGTGCTCAAAACCGTTCTTTCTGATCCGGCTTATTTCTTCAGCATGTTCTTCCGCGAAAAAACATTGCTGTTCTTTGTCCAGATCATGCTCCCGCTGCTCTTTACGCCGTTCATGACAAAGAAGATCCATCGTTTTCTCCTCATGATCCCGTTTATCATCACCAATCTTGTCATCGGCGCAGAATATCAGTTTGCAGCAAAAGTGGATTTCCAGTATATTCTCGGCCCGTACACCATGCTGCTTTATATGTGCATCCTCAATCTCGGCGACATGGAACCGGATCGCCGCTATAAAATGCCGATCCTCATGGGTGCTTGCTCCATGCTGCTCTCTTACGGTATGTATACCGAAAAAATCAAGTATACCGAAATGTACTTCGGCAGAAAAGACTATTATCGCGCTCTGGAAACCATGCTGGACTCTCTGCCGGAAGATGCTTCAATCGGCACGGATTCCTTCCTTCTGCCGCATGTCGCTGACCGTGACCGCGTCTTCCTCTTTGACGGAAACTCTGTCGATCAGGAAACACATCGGCTCAAGCATCCCGAAAATTACGATATCATCGTGATGCCGGTCAACTGGTATAATGAATGGGGTCAGGCTATGGTCGAAGCAGAAGGTCTTGTGCTCGCTGATACGTTCCAGGATGTCTCCAGAATCTACTATACAAAAGAATATGCGGAAACCCATCCCGTAAACTAAGGAACCCAAATAAAAGTGAAGCCGGCATGTGCGCTGCTCTGATTGCAGTGCATGTGCCGGCTTTTTTGCACGATCTGCACGTTCCGCCCCATTTTTGCATTGACATTTCTTTTGGAAAGTGGTATGATAAACGCAGGAGAACTGCGCTGTTTCTGCCCCTTTTCAAACAACCGGTTTTCAAATATTTGTAAAGTGAGGGAAATATATGCACCTTAAAAAACTGCAACACAAGATCACTGCCGTTGTCAGCAGCGTTGTCCTGCTGATGATGCCCGGTATGCCGATGAACAACAGTATGCCGACAAAAGCCCGCGCCGCTGAAATGGCACATGATCCCAGCCGCAATGTTCAGGCTGAGGGTGTCGGCAATCCCTTCGGATTCGGTGAGCGTATGGCTCCGGAAGGCACTTCCATCGAAGAACTCCGTGCGATCAATCACAAAATGACCGTTCAGCAAGTCAAATATGCGCTCTATAAAGAGATCGACGAACATTGGGATCTGATCTCCCTGCGGTTCGGTCAGACTGAGCGTGAAAAAGTATATGCCCTGTTCCTTGGTGTCGGTACGCTTGAATCGACCCTCGGCGGCAACGGCGACGGCGCTGATATCGAAACAGCCTTCTCGGAAGGATTTGGTGTCAGCTCAGCACATGCTTACGGCACGCTCCAGACCGCTGTCACCGCATTCCGTGATCCCGGTACCAGCTTCATGCAGGAAGAAGATGTGCCGGAACTGGAATGGTATGACCTGACACAAGCCAATTTCTATGACGCGATCATCTCCAATCATATGGGTATCCGCAAGATCATCCACTTCATCCGGCAGGCGATGGTGGACTATAACCTCGAAGGCTGGCAGATCGTCCGCGGTGCGCTGAAAGGACATAATACCGGCTGGGCAAATTATACCGGCGATAATGACGGCTATTATGCCAATTATCCCGATGAAGGCGCTGCGCTTGCAGAATGGTACTATGAAGAAGGGCACCTTTATGATAATGTCTTTACATGGACAAAGGCAGAAGCCGCTGCAAAACAGCGTGCCGGTAATCCGTGGACAGATTGGTGGTACGACAAAGAGCCGAGCCTTGCGGAAGTTCCTGCAACGCCGCAGCAAACCGAAACAACTCCCGTCACAACCACTACTACCACGACGACTACCACCACAACAACGACCACTACCACAACTGTCACGACGCTCCCGCCCGCTGCCAAACTGAAAGGTGATGTCAACTGCGATGAATGCGTTGATGTTTCCGATGCCGTATTGCTCGCCAAATTCCTCGCAGAGGATCAGGAAGCGGTCATTGATACACAGGGACTGCTCAATGCAGACTGCAACCAGAATCACAGCCCGGATCTGGAAGACGTGACCCTCATCCTGAAAGCCATTGCCTTCATGATTACACTTTAATCCATTTAAAACCGGAACAATTCATTTTGTTCCGGTTTCTTTTCCTTTTCTTTTGTCTACTTTTCTCTAAAAATGTGATAATTATTGTATAATCTGCCGATTTACGAAATATTCGAAAAAAACGCTTGACTTTTCTCCCCATTTCTGCTATAATAATCAAGGTCGATGCGAGTGTGCTGGAATTGGCAGACAGGCACGTTTGAGGGGCGTGTGTTTCGGCGTACGGGTTCAAGTCCCGTCACTCGCACCACTTTTCTTTTTTCTCCTTCGTTCCATAGAACGATCGTAGACAGTTTTACCATGGAAAGATGGCTGAGCTGGTCTAAGGCGCACGACTGGAAATCGTGTAGGCGTTGATAGCGTCTCGAGGGTTCGAATCCCTCTCTTTCCG
>DMBA01000233.1 GCA_003446315.1 Ruminococcus sp.
GTCAAGTCGTTTTTTCTGATCTGCAAACAGTGAAACACACTGCTGTGAGATACGGAGATCCTGCTCGTTATTGTGTTCGTTGCTTTTTTGCAGAAAATCGGTTATAATGAAACAGAAGTCATGTTCAGGACATATGGAATACACATCATTCTGATACAATACAAAAGGAGAGGTGATAGGATGACATACAGGATTCTGCTGGTCGAAGATAATGCGCAGATCTGCCGGATGATCTGTGATTATTTTTCGGCGCAAACGGATGATCTCTGCACGGTCGATCCTGTTCAGGACGGAACGGAAGGTCTGGAAGCAGCACGCAGCGGCAATTATGATCTGATCCTGCTGGATATTATGCTGCCCGGTCTGGACGGCTTTTCGATCTGCCGGAGTATCCGCAGGGTATCGGATGTGCCGCTGCTCTTTCTTACGGCGCGCGCCCGTGAGGAAGATGTGCTTTACGGCTATACGCTCGGCTGTGATGATTATATTATCAAGCCGTTTTCCATTGCGGCACTCTATGCAAAAACACTGGCATTGCTGAAACGCACAAAAGGTATGGTTCTGCGGCAGGAACTGGTCTGCGGCGGCATTACGCTCAATCCGCTGACGCTGGAAGTCACGGCAAACGGGGAACCCGTCACGCTGCCGGCAAAGGAATTTGCGCTGCTGCAATACTTGATGGAGCATAAGAACTGGGTCGTATCACGCGAACAGCTCCTTGACCGTATCTGGGGCAGCGATTATTGCGGCAGTGACCGTGCTGTGGATACGCATATCAAGAAACTGCGCAAGGCACTCGGCAGTGCAGGAAAGCAGATCCGTACCGTCATCTCAAAAGGATATCAGCTCAAAGATCATGAGGGGTGACATTTATGAAGCAGAAAAAAAGAGGGAAGCGTAAATTCCGGAAATTCTTCTGGTGGAGATTCCTGCTTTCCCTGAATATTTCCGGTGTGTTTCTGGCTGTGCTTATTTATCCGTATATAAAAGCAGATATGCTTGATGAAGTGGATGATAACCCAGCCGGTACAAACGAATCAGCTATTGAAAAAGATTTATCCCGTTATGACCGGATTGAATCTGCATTAAACGAATTGACACGTTCGTTTTCTTACACTGGAGTCGAATGCGCAACCATGCTTTTTCAGCCGGAAACCGGGAAATACTATTTCAATGAACCGTGCGCTTCCATCAGTATCTGGCAGAACGGAATCGAAAAGTGCTGCTGGCTGCATGATTACGATATGCTTGAACGGCTGACGGATGCAATCGGAGGCAACATGAACTTTTTTTGGAATTATCCGATCATCTACAGCGTTTATATCAAAGATGATATGTTTTTGCCCGGTGAGGTGTTTGCACGCAGCAGGCTGCCCTTCTGCTTCCCGGGAACGGAGTTTGAAGAAGGAAAGCAGCAGCATGGAAAATGGATTGATCTGTCACCGGAAAACACAGAAGGCTGGACAAAGATCTGTTCGGATTACAGCAAGGATGAACTGTGTGTATACCACGCTCAACACCCTATCTACTCCTATCGGAATGCCGATTTTGAGCAGAAGTCAAGAGCAGACAGCAGGCAGCATCTTGGTTTCCTGCAAATATACGGCACAGTTTATGAACCGCGTGCGATTGCGTTCAAGAATACAATAAAAACCAAATATCCGGAGCGTTTCCAAGAGTTGCAAATAGTGAAAAATAAGAGAATGGAGAGCGTCGAACATGGACCGCTCTCCCTTGAAATACTGGAAGCGTATAATGTAAACAACCGGCAGGAGCTCATTGAGGAAAAAAGAGATTATTATATGCAAAGAATGCGGGATCTGCCAATGGAAATATACAAATCAGAGTTATCCGATTATTACCATCTGGAAAAGGTTCTGCATATCAGAAATCATTCTGCATGGATGGATGATGTACCGGTCTTGTTCCGCGATCAGGAATGGTATGTGTTTCATTTCCGTTATCTGGATCCTTACTTCACATTCAAACGATATGTGTGCTGCGGAATGCCTTACATTCTTGGCTTTTGGGTGCTGCCCTCGCTGCTGATCGCATTGTTCTGGTCGCTGACAGCCTATCTGATCTACAGCAAGCACTATGACATCGAAGCCTATCGCGTCAATCTGACCAATGCGCTCGCCCATGACCTGAAAACACCGCTTGCCGTGATTTACGGTCATGCAGAGAATCTGCGTGCGCATACGCATCCGGAATCGGCAGATGACTATGTGGATACGATCATGGAAAATGTCACGCATATCGACGATATGATTGCGGGGGTGTTGGGGCTGGCACAGCTTGAAAGCCGCACCGCACCGGAACAAAAAGAAAAGGTTGATCTGACAGCACTCCTGCATGATGCATTCCTGCGCAGTGAATCGCTGATGGAGCAGCGCGGGCTGACTTTACAGGAAAGCGGCACACTCAAAATAAAAGGCAATGCGGAAATGCTGCGGCAGCTTGCGGCGAATCTTGCAGCGAATGCGGTGCAGCATGCGTCTGACGGCGGCACGATCACCGTCACCGCAGAAAAGCGCACTTTGCGCATCAGCAACCCCTATACCGGCGAACTGAATACCAAAACGATCTGTGAACCGTTTCAGCGCGGCGATCGGGCAAGAGGCAGTCAATCCGGCAGCGGGCTTGGGCTGAGCATCGTGCAGCAAATTGCGGTGCTCCATTCCATCAAACTGCGCATCACCGCAAAAGACGGCACATTTACCGTAGCATTGAAACCCCAAAAACGGTTTTAAGCGAACAGTCTGCTTGTATACATTTTTGTAACAGTATTCACAGACCGCACATATCGGGATTTTACGCGCATGCCAGAATGAAAATAGCAGGGCGCATGTGCGGGTGCGTGCGCCATATCGAAGAAAAATAAAAATAATCGCCGCCGATGTGTCACAAATACATCGGCGGCGATTTTCGTATCATCTTCTGCGTTCTTCGACTGATTGATTCATAAGCGCTTTCTTTTTCTCCGGTGATTCTGTATCTTTTACCATTTCATCTGTTAAG
>DMBA01000128.1 GCA_003446315.1 Ruminococcus sp.
TCATCACATTCCTTTGCAGTTCTCTGGTCGCACCAGATGATCGAAGGACGGATCACCTGATTCTCCTTATCAAGCATGACAAGACCGTGCATCTGACCGGACAGACCGATGCCCTTGACATCTTCCTTGTCCACACCGCTTTTCTGCATCACAGAAGCCATGGTATGCAGCACAGCATTTGCCCAATCCTGCGGCATCTGCTCCGCATAGCCGTTCTGCGGCTGATACAGCGGATATTCTTCCGTAGCGGAAGCGATCACATTGCCCTGCACATCAAACAGGACGGTTTTGGTACCGCTGGTACCGATGTCAACGCCAAGATAGTACGTCATTTCATCAAATCCCCTTATCATATGATTTATGCGAACGAAGCGCAGAAGCGCCGTTCTGAAACGAGTGATGAACCCCTTAAAATCAAATCAAACGGTAAGCAAATCTTTCTTTCGATCAGTTATTTTCCTGATCGGTCGTTGTTTCATCTGTAGTGGTTTCGGTCTGCCGTGCTGTTGTTCTCACAGCCGTTGTCGTGCTGGTGGATGCCGGACGCTCCGGGATCTCAACGCCTTCCGGATTGACTTCCGGCACATCATTGCTTTCAAGGAACGCTGTCATATCGCGGGAGCTTTCCCAGAAAGTCCGTTCCAATTCTGCAACATACTGCCGGAAAACGACTTTTCCGTTGACTTTCAGCACTTCATTTTCACGCGGCACGCCGAGTGCAGCGAGGTTTTCGTCTGTCATATGAGACAGGCGCAGATCATAAGTCGGATCCAGACCGATCTCCACCATCTTATCAAAATTCAGTGTGACGGCAAAATCCGGCTCCATCAGCGAAACGCGGAAGAATTTGGCAAAACGGGAATCAATCGGATCATCAGTGGAGCCATAGCCCAGCTTATGGCGCTGCGAACGGCTCAGTTCGCCGATGGTCTTTTCCTCGGCATAGCCGACATCCAGACCAAGCAGCTTCATCTGCTTTGCATTCAGCGTAAAGGTAATATTCGGATTATTGGTAATCAATTCTTTTGTGATATCCGCACGGGTCTGTGTCTCCCACTTATACTCGATCTTACCCAGCGGACGTTCCTGATACACTTCCCGGCTGTATCCCTTTGCATACCATGTGGAATGCTTATAAGTAATATCAGCGGTATTCGGTTCCACCGAAACATAAGTATTGCCGTCAGCCTGGTCGATCATCTGCACAACGGAAAAGCGATATTGTCCGCCGGGTGTCACATCTCTTGCAACGACGGCTTCCTCAGCAGCCGGCTGCAAAATGCTCTGCACTGTCAGGAAGACGAACGCGCCGAGAATATAGATCATGATGAAGACCGCGCCGAAAATGGTTTTGGGGCCTTCTTTGGTACCGCTTCCCAGATAGGTAATTGCGATCATAAGCCCCAGCGGGATCAGCAGCACCAGATGCCGGTAATTAAATAGTATGATCGGTAAGTAAAACGGCATCGAGATCATGATTACAATGCGGGTCACGATCTGTTTTCTGGTAAAGAGCATAACAGCACCGAAAAAGATGCAGACCATCGAGACAAGGAAGCAATAAATGCCGCTTTTGTCTTCCGGAATATCGAGCCGGTAAAACATACTGTAATATGCCAGCCGGAGAACACCTTTGAAATACAGAAGCGTCAGCAGCGAGAGCAAAAACTTCGCTGCAAAAACCAGATAATGACCGTTCTTGGTATCCAGTACATCTCTTGCCGAAGCGATCATATCTCTGAACTGATCGAGCGTGCTGACTGCACTGCCGCGGGAAGCGGCTCCTTTTTTTCTTGTAGTTGTACTCATTTTGTTACCTTTCGGATTTTGGCATATTTTGCCAGTATTTTCTTCGTACCGGTTTGATCGAATGCAATTTCCAGTAAGACATCTCCGGTCATCGGTGTCACGTTCAATACGGTTCCCTCGCCGTGCACATAGCTTTTCACGCGGTCACCGGCATGGAAATCCGGCAGCGGAGCGCTCTGTCCGGCAGCGGAATGGGAAAAATACGGATCAGTGACCGACCGTTTGGGCGCTGCGGCAGTTTTCTGCTGTGTCTTCCGTGAAACGCCGACCTTCTCGATCGCAGAAGCATCCATTTCACGCAGGAAGCGGGAAGCGGTATTGGAAGCCGTCTGACCGTAAAGCATCCGGTAAGAAGTTGTCGTGATATAAAGCTGCTTTTTGGCGCGTGTGACCGCAACATAAGCAAGTCTGCGTTCTTCCTCGATCTCCTCGGGGCTGTCCATACTGCGTCTGCCGGGGAAAATGCCTTCTTCCAGTCCGACCAGAAAGACCTTCTCAAATTCCAGACCTTTCGCTGCATGGATGGTCATAAGCGTGACCGCATCCTGCGATTCATCGGCACGATCCTGATCGGTATACAGCGAGATCTCCTCAAGAAATCCACTCAAGGTCGGTTCTTCGCCTTCATTTTCCGCAGCATTGATGTAAGAAAGAATGCTGGTTTTCAGCTCCCGGATATTCTCGATCCTGCCCTCACCTTCTTCGCCGAGCGATTGCAGCATTGCAAGATATCCCGTTTCATTCAGCAGCGTATCATAGAACACATCCAGCGGCTGTTCTGCTGCTGCTTCCGAAAGCGTATCGAACATTGCAGCAGCCGGTCTGAGTGCCGCACCTCTGCGGGCAAGCAGCGGATAGGATTCAAAATCCCGCAGCACATCCAGGACACTCTGTCCCAGATCGAGTGCAATGGCAGTCAGGTCATTGACGGTCTGCTGCCCGATGCCGCGTTTCGGTTCGTTGATAATTCTGGAAAAGCGCAGCAGATCATGCGGATTATTCACAATGCTCATATAGGCGACGACATCCTTGATCTCTTTGCGGTCAAAGAAGCGCAGTCCGCCGTAGATGCGATACGGGATACCCGCCTGTGCCAGATGCCGTTCCAGTGTATTGGAAAGCGCATGTGTGCGGTAAAGCACGGCATAATCCTGATAGAGGCCGCCGTTTTCGGTGCCTTTCCGGATTGTTTCCGTCACATACTGTGCTTCCGCATTCTGGTCACCCGCCTGATACCAATGTACTTTATCGCCCTCGGCAAGGTCTGTCCAGAGCGTTTTCTCTTTCCGGCTCTCATTGTTCCGGATCACCGAATTGGCAGCTTTCAGGATCTGCTTGGTGGAACGGTAATTCTGTTCCAGCCGGATCACGCGGCATTCCGGAAACTCATCCTCAAAAGAAAGGATATTTTCAATGGTCGCACCGCGGAATTTATAAATACTCTGGTCATCATCGCCGACGACGCAAAGATTGCGATGCTGCTGCGCAAGCAAATGGATCAGCTCATATTGTGCCGGATTGGTATCCTGATACTCGTCCACGAGCAGATATCTGCACCGGTTCTGATATTTTTCCAGCACATCCGGATTTTCACGGAAAAGCTGCACGGTGAGCATAATAATATCGTCAAAATCGACTGCATTGGAATCCCGCATTCTGCGCTGATAGGCGGCATAGATCTGTGCGATCTTGATTTGCCGGTAATCGCCGTCGGCATCCCGCAGCATATCTTCGGGTGTCATGAGTTTATCCTTGGCGCGGCTGATCTCATGTGCGACCGCCTTGGGCGGAAATGCCTTTTCCAGTGAGACACCGCGGCTGCGGTCTGCAAGTGCAGGATCTTTCAGGCATTCCCCGACAACCCGTTTGGAATCATCGGCATCGTAAATCACAAAATCCTGCGCATAGCCGAGCCGATCAATATGCTGCCGCAGAATCCGGACGCAGGCGCTGTGGAATGTTGCTGCCCAGACATCCGCCGCGGACTCACCGAGCATTGTCTCCAGACGCGCTTTCAATTCGCCTGCTGCTTTATTGGTAAAAGTAATGGCAAGAATTCTCCAGCCGGGAACAGGTGCATGCCCGAGCAGCTCTGTCAGCCGCTGTTCATCGGGTGCAGTTTCCCCGTCTGCGACCTGCTGAAGAAACGCAAGATCATCACCGCTGACCGGCGGAACCGCGCCTTCATAGGCATCGCCGAAGCGCATCATGAATGCAATGCGGTTGACGATCGCGGTTGTTTTGCCGCTTCCCGCACCTGCGAGTACGCTGACCGGCCCGTTTACTGTCCGGACGGCTTCCTGCTGCGGGGGATTCAGTCCCTTCGCAGTCAGATACCGCGTCAGTGCGGCTTGCTTTAATTGGGTCATGCTCTGCATGGTATCGTTGACTCCGTTTCTGACTATCTTCATCTTGTATCGGCGGAATCCGTCTGACAAACGGACATACTTCCGACAATACTTCTTTATTATATCACAAATATCCGGAATTGAAAAGTCCCAAAATGAAATTTTTCGATTTTTTTCAGAAATCCGCCAAGATGAAACACTTGTTCGTGCGCATTCGTGACAATCGCATGATAGTTTTCTTAATATTTGCAAAAAACGCTTTCATTCCTGCTGAATTTCATGTATAATAGAGAATGGATAAAAATTTGATTCTGTTGATGGAAAGGCATGAACATCATGAAAGTGAAAATGGACGAAAAACAGCGTTCCTATGCAAAAACAGCGATTTGGGTCTTCAGCATCTGCCTGCTGATTGTATTTGTCGTGTGGCGATGGGCCGCAATTGCCGAGATTTTTCAAAAGATCATAAAAGTGCTCACACCGATCCTGATCGGGCTTGTGATCGCTTATTTGCTCAGCCCGCTGGAAAACTGGATCGAAAGTCAAATCAAAAAATTAACAGACCGCAAAAAAGAACATCCCCTGATACGGCGCGGCATTTCCGTTGCACTGACGATCTTTGTCATGCTGGCGATCATTGCCGGACTTGTCGCATCGGTCGTGCCGGAACTGATCTCCAGCATCAAGAATCTGCTGGTCAGTCTGCCGGAATATCTGACCAGCATCACAGATTGGATCAATCTGCACATTGCCAGCCTCAAGGATGACCAGCCGCAATTATATTCTGTTTTGCTCTCGATCTGGGATTCTGCCCAGAAGTCGGTCAATAACTTTGCCGATCAGTTTGAGCCGAAGCTGGACAGCATTGCAAGCGGCGGTGCAGATCTGCTCGGAGCCGTCACAACCGGAGCCGTTTCGGTCTTCAATTGGCTGACGAACTTTTTCCTCGGCATCATCATTTCCATTTATCTGCTGTTCAAAAAGGAGCATTATCAGGCACAGGCACGCAAGCTGCTCTATGCCACTTTGCCGGAAGAACGTGTGCACAGCTTTCTGCGTGTCGGCTCTCATGTCAGCTATACGTTTATGCATTTTCTTTCCGGCAAAACGCTCGATTCTGTTATCATCGGGCTGCTCTGCTTTATCGGCATGACCATCCTGAAAATGCCTTATGTCACACTGATCTCCATTCTGGTCGGTGTCACCAACATCATTCCGTTTTTCGGCCCGATCATCGGTGCTGTACCGAGTGCCTTGCTGATCCTGCTCTCTGAGCCGCGCAAACTCATCCCGTTTGTGATCTTTATTCTGGTACTCCAGCAGTTTGACGGCAATATCCTCGGCCCGAAGATCCTCGGCGATTCGCTGGGTCTGCCGATGTTCTGGATCCTGTTTGCGATCACAGTCGGCGGCGGCATGCTGGGATTTGTCGGCATGGTTGCATTCGTCCCGCTGTTTGCGGCAGTTTATACCCTTTTTTCCGATTTCCTGTCATCCCGTTTGGAAAAGAAAGGTCTTCCGCAGGATACAGACAGTTATATGACCAATGACATCCATTTTGCTGACAGCGACAAATCAGCGCAGGCAGCACAACCGGAAACGGATCCGGAAAGCACCCCAACTGTATTGACCAAAACATCCGATCCGGAGCCGGAACAGCCGCAAGAGGAATCTGCACATGATGACGAAGCATAAAACAGGCATGCTGCTTCCGGAAGAGATGCAGGAAGCCTTTGACAGACTATCATCCGAATGGAATCGTTCCAGATTGTATGCAGCCGGCATCTGGGGCGCATTGACCGCCTGCATCACCGGATTCAGCATGATCCCAGCCGAAAAAACATTCCGCATCTTTGCGGAACACGCCGCAGTGATCCTGCTGCCGGCAAGTCTGGTTCTGCTGATTATCCTTGCCATACAGGATTCTGTTTTCCGCAAAAAAATCAACGGCGCAGCGGAACTGAATCTGAATCAAACAGATCCTTCTGTGCTGGCGATGATGCAGCAGGCAGACAAAGACTTTGAAGCACTTCAGAAAAAATGCAGCGCATATCGCGGAATCACACTTTTGATCGGACTTGTATGCGGCTTCATATTTCCGCCGATTTTTCTGGTCAGTATCATCATTGCAGCATTTGTAGTGCCTTACAGCCTGCAATTGACTGACAAATATTACGGCACGCCGCGCAGACAGCTCCTTGCAAACGGAGAACAAAACAGCAAAAAACTCGGATTATGTGCCGTGCTTCTTTTTCTGTTTTTCTGCGGTGTCTCGGTCTTATATTCCATGATCCACTATGTCGCACACAGCAAAGCAGACACGCTGAATGCAGAAGCAAGAGATGTCTGGGCAGCCGCTTCACAATGGTGCACAGATTGTCGGGAAAATGAGATTCCGGTGGAACCCGGCACCTATATCGGCTGCTTTACGGATGAAGTGACCGATGCAGATACACTTGCCGCAGCCATCCGCCAATATGCGCCTTCCGAAAAACCGCATTGGTATGCCGTGGTCATCGCACCGTCCGGCAAAATTCAGTATACCTTTTATAAAGCAGAAAAAATCACAGAAACAGATCTTACACCGATGTCAAAAGAACAGCAAATCGCATATTTATCGACGCTGACACACCAGAAAGATGCCGTCGGCTGGTATGAACCGCAAGATGCAGAAACGGAGGACACAGATGGAACGTTTTGAACAAGATCCGGATATTATTGATGTCGCATTTCGCACCGCCTCAGATGATGAGCTGTTCCGGACACAGCATCAGCCTGCCTTTCAACAGGATGAAAATGAACAGGCGCTGAGGGAATTGCAGCAGGATGTCATGCGCGATCCGGAACGCTGCTTCTGCCGCAACTGCGGAAAACCGGTCTATCGGAATGCCGGTGTCTGCGTCAACTGCAATTTTGTTATCAATCCGGCTGCACTGCAAAAAGGCTCACAGGTCGTCCGCGCACGCAGAGAAAAATATGAACGCGGACATAAGGTCATGAATTTCATCCGGAATCTGACCGGCATTGACCTGGAATCTCCGGAGCAAAAGCAGCGCTGGACAGTGCGTCCGCAGGCATATCATTTCCAGACATCCGGCAGCGTCTATTGCGTCAACTGCGGCTGTGAAGTCGATCCGGGCGCAAGTGTCTGCGTCAAATGCAATTATGTGCTGGATCCGGAAGCCGTAAACCGTGCACGCATCGCCGTTCAGGACAGAACTGCAACGCTCACACGCAAAGAACTCATCAAGAGCCTGCTGATTCCGGGACACGGCTTCAAGCTGTTCAAACATTTCAAATTACGCCGTCCGCAGGTTGCAAATCCCGCACGGATCGCAGGTCTGTTGAATACGGCAATGATGATCGGTGCCATGGGGCTTTGCATTTACCTGATTATCTTTTCCTGACTCGCAGATTTTGCGGAATTCCTTGACATTTCTGCAATTATGTTGTAAAATAAAATAGAAGGCTTTGATCGCCCGAATCATGATGCTTTGGAGGATAATGCAATGGAATTTTACAACGGTTGGCTGATTGTCAACAGCTACTACAATCCCGCGAAATTCAACTCTCTCTATAAAGTTTTGCAGGAATCTGCTGAAAAAGCAGGTCTGCGTTTTTCCAAATGGACATCTGCCGAACGTGCAACCATAATCGGTTCACAGGCAAAAGAGCCGAAGCCGTCCTTCGTTCTGTTCTGGGATAAGGATATTCAGCTCGCAAAGGCAATGGAGCTTTCCGGTCTGCGTCTGTTCAACAATGCAAATGCGATCGCACTGGCAGATGACAAGATCGAAACAACCCTGAAACTCGCTGCCGCCGGCATTCCGGTTCCGGATACCATTCCGGCACCCACCTGCTTCCCCGGCTGCAAGCGCGATAAGAACTCCGCTGTGCAGGCTGCAAAGATCCTTGGCTGGCCGCTGGTCATTAAGGAAAATGTCGGCTCATTCGGTCAGCAGGTTTATCTTGCACGCGATGAGCGCGAAGCAGAACGCATTCTGACCCATATCGGTGAACATCATTGCCATTTCCAGCGTTTTATTGCGGACAGCAGCGGCAAAGATCTCCGTGTGACCGTTGTCGGCGGAAAAGCGATCTGTGCAATGGAGCGTCATTCTGCATCGAAAGCAGAATTCCGTTCCAATATCGGTGCAGGCGGTTCGGCATCGGCAAGAGCAATGACCCCGTTTGAGGAAAAACTCGCAGTCGATGCAGCGAATGCACTCGGTCTGGATTTCGCCGGCATTGATATCCTGATGGGACGCGACGAAAATGAGCGCTATGTCTGCGAGGTCAACTCCAATCCGCAGCTTCAGAGCACCATCGACACCTGCGGCATCAATCCTGCCACCAATATCATGTGGCACATCCGCAACCAGATCAAAAACGCAGAATGAATATGCATGCCGGTATCCTGATCTATACAGCCGGCGATGCAGCGCATAATAAATGGTTCATTCAGCAGCTTATCAAACATGCAGAGCCGGAAGGGGTAACTCTCCGGCTCTGCATTGCTGAGCAGAACTGCATCACGCTGCCGGACGGCTTTCAGCCGGAATTTGCGGTCAATCGCAGCCGGATCGCCGCGATCTCGGAATATTGTGAGGAAACGCTGCATATTCCCGTATATAACAGCAGAGCCGTCACGGAGATCACCAATGATAAATTCCGGACTTATCAGCATCTGCATTTGATGCACGGCATCCCAATGGCAAAAACATGGCGCATTGCAGCAGATGATACCCTTCCGGCGCTTCATCCGCCGCTTATTGCAAAGCCTGCGGACGGTCACGGCGGTGCAGGTGTCACCCTGCTGCAAACAGACACCGATCTGCATGCATATGCGGAAACCGCGCCGCGTCCGTTTTTGCTGCAAATACCCATGATCCTGCGCTGGGATGTCCGGATCTATGTGCTGAACGGCAGCATTTATGCCGCTGTTCTCCGCACCTCGGCATCTGATTTCCGCAGTAATTTCTCACTTGGCGGCAATGCAGAACTGATTCAGCCGGATGCTGATATGTGCCGGATCGTGGAACAGGTGCAGGCGATCCTGCCGCTGGATTTCGCCGGCGTAGACTTGCTGCGTCATCCGGACGGCGGCTATGTGCTCGGTGAGATCGAAGATGCCGTCGGCTGCCGCATGCTGTATCAATTGACAGACAAAGACCCGGCAAAGGATTACATCACTTACCTTTGCAATAAACTGAAATGAAAGAGGGATCCTATGCTTTCCATCCCAAGCCGTCTGACTGCCCTGCTGCTTGCAGTCAGTACCGCTGCTGCATTGCCGGCTGCATCTGCCGAAACC
>DMBA01000179.1:0-2383 GCA_003446315.1 Ruminococcus sp.
ATCCGGCGAACTTTAGATCATTTGCCGCGGGGCTTCCCCGCTTATACCATAAAAATCAAAACAGAAGACGATCAGAAAAGCGAGATCCTCAAGCTGCACATACTCAGAAACCCATTCGGGGCAGATCTTGCCATGCAGAAAGAAAATGTTGAGCCGTTTGCCGAAATGTGCCGCAAATGGGGCAACAGCGGATTGTTTGCACATAAAAAATAATGAGATCGGGCGGTCAGTATCATCATTGACCGCCCGATTGCGCTGTATATCAGCAGAACAGTTGCAGTTTTACTATGTGTAATCATTGAAATAAAATCAACGATATGTGAAAATACACAAAAACACATGATTTTCCACTTGACTTTTCTAATTTTTTGTGATATGATAAAACTGTATGTGGGCGTTATTACAACTGCCGTTTGGCAGAATCTGAACAGGAAGGGATCTGATTCACATGAGCCATTCATTAACATTATTGAAATCCAATGCAGAGGTGCAGGCACGGATCGCATCACTTGCAGAAGAAATATCCCGCGATTATCAGGCGATCCGGAATGAGCCGGAACAGCAGCCGCTGCTGGTGCTTTGTACACTGCGGGGCGCTGTATTCTTTGCAGCCGATCTTGTGCGGAAGCTGACTGTGCCCACGGAGATCAATTTTCTCAAGGTGCATTCTTACAGCGGTACCCGTCCGGCAGGCTCGCCCATTTTTGATCTCGGGGAGAGCATTGATGTTTCCGGCAGACATGTTCTGATCGTGGAAGATATTGTGGATACCGGACAAACAATGGAAACCGTGATGCAGAATTTTGCGGATAAAGGCGCTGCAAGTATCCGGATCGCATCGCTGCTGGATAAGCCTTCCCGCAGACTCCCGCATCTGGTTGACCGCGTCAAAGCAGACTATATCGGCTTTACCATTGATGACCTGTTCGTGGTCGGTTGGGGTCTGGATTATAATGAACAATTCCGGCTTCTGCCGGACATTATGGTATATCATCCGGATTGACTCCGTTTTTATCCAGACAAACAAATCATCGTCACATTTCTTCTTTTTTGCATATGATCGCAGCGCTGTAAACAGAATCCATACGCACAGAAAATAATCAACTGCATCAGCGGCAGAGTTCGCTGTCAGAAAGGGGTATGAAGTATGTTCGATCATTTGAAGCTGCGCGGAAAGATCAGCCGGATGCTGTCTTTCATGCTGATTTGTGCAGCAATGCTGTGTATAGCGGTTGTGCATGCAGCCGCTGCCGATGTGCTCTGGGGTGATGTCAATGTTGACACGGAAGTGGACGTTGCAGATGCGGTGCTTTTGTCCAGATTCTGCGCGGAAGATCCGTTTGCACTCATCAGTGCAAGAGGACTTGCAAATGCAGATATTGATTGTGACCGGTTTATTACATCTGAGGATACTATTTTGATTTTGAAGATCGTGGCAAGGATCGTGCCGGCAGATAATCCGACCGGTACAACCGCAGCGACGGAAACCACTACAACGACCACCACAACAACGACAACGACCACAACGACGACTACCACGACGACTACCACAACCACAACCACAACGACTACTACCACAACGACCACGACCACAACGACCACCACAACAACCGCGCCGGCGCTGTTCTTTACGGCGGACGGTGCATCCTATCCGCTGGGGGTATCCCTTTCCACACTCACCGGAACAAAAGCACCGACAGAACAGCTAACGACCGGTTTTGACATCGGCAATGTCATTTTCACGGTTTATGCCCAGGAACCCGCAAAAATGCTGATCGCCATGAGCTTTCAGGATCAGATCGTGGGCTATTACAGGATCTGCAAAAACTATTCCGTTCCGGCAGGTTATCAGGCTACGGAATATATTGATTCGCTGGAAAACAGAGGCGTTTATGCAGTCTGGGTGCTGCGGCAGGGTCTGGATCTGAGGTTTAATCATCTCTATGACAAGGCACATATGGAAGTGCTCTCCAAGCTCAATTTCTATGCGGCAAACGGTGTGCGCGGCATCAACGGCAAAGCACCGTATCTGTGGGAGCCGGATCTGGCAAAGGCTGCTTTGTCACACAGTCAGGAAATGGCGGAAAAGGATTATTTCGATCATGCAAGCTATGACGGCACGAAATTCTCCCAGCGCCTGCTGGATTTCGGCATCGACTGGAAAGCCTGTGCAGAGAATATTGATTACGGCTACACCGACCCGTTTGCGGCACTCAACGGCTGGTATAATTCGCAGACCGGTCACAGACTCAATCTCCTCAGCGATAAATATACCCGTGTAGGTGTCGGCTTTGCATATAGTTCGGTGTCATCACGCCGCTTCTTCGGCACGCAGGATTTTTATCGCGGATGGGATGATTGAAATGTATAATATTCACTGAAA
>DMBA01000179.1:2495-3777 GCA_003446315.1 Ruminococcus sp.
GCCGATTTCCCTTGACAAAATACAAAATCGGTGTATAATGAAAGAGGATTTTACAGGCAGGGCTGATTGCATTGCTTTGCCGGAAAGGAATACTTATTATGGCTGAAACAAAAATTCCGAAGAAGATTGTACTTGCATATTCTGGCGGTCTTGATACCTCTATTATCATTCCGTGGCTCAAGGAAACTTATCCGGGCTGCGAAGTGATCGCTGTTTCCGGCGATGTCGGACAGGGCACTGAGCTGGACGGTCTGGAAGAAAAGGCGATCAAGACCGGCGCTTCCAAGCTCTATATCGAAGACCTGACCGATGAATTCATTGATGACTATGTGTTCCCGACTGTCAAGGCAGGCGCTGTTTATGAGGGCAAATATCTGCTCGGTACTTCCTTTGCACGTCCGATCATTGCAAAGAGAATCGCAGAGATCGCAATGAAGGAAGGCGCAGATGCCATCTGCCACGGCTGCACGGGCAAGGGCAACGACCAGGTTCGTTTTGAGCTGACCATCAAGGCTTTCTGCCCGGATATGCAGATCATTGCACCGTGGAGAATCTGGGATATCAAGTCCCGTGATGAGGAAATCGACTACGCAGAAGCACATAACATTCCGCTGAAGATCTCCCGTGAAACCAATTATTCCAAGGATAAGAACCTGTGGCACATCTCCCATGAGGGTCTGGATCTGGAAGATCCGGCAAATGAGCCGCAGTATAATAAGCCGGGCTTCCTGGAACTGGGTGTATCGCCGGAGCAGGCTCCCGATCAGCCTACTTATGTCTCCATCGACTTTGAAAAAGGCGTTCCTGTCGCAATCGACGGCGTAAAGATGAAGGGCAGCGATATTGTCCGCAAGCTCAATGAACTGGGCGGCGCAAACGGCATCGGCATTGCAGATATCGTTGAGAACCGTCTGGTCGGCATGAAGAGCCGCGGCGTTTATGAGACTCCCGGCGGCACCATCCTCTACTACGCACACGATGCGCTCGAAACGATCACCCTTGATAAGGCAACTGCAAGAGTGAAGGCACAGCTCGCTTTGCAGTATGCGGATCTGGTCTATAACGGTCAGTGGTTCACACCGCTGCGTGAAGCACTCGATGCATTTGTGGACAGCACACAGCAGACCGTCAACGGCACTGTGAAGCTGAAGCTCTATAAGGGCAATATCATTACCGCTGGCATCACTTCGCCGGATACGCTCTATGATGAGGAAGTCGCAACCTTCGATGAGGATCAGGTTTACGATCAGAAGGACAGCGCAGGCTTCATCAACCTGTTCGG
>DMBA01000292.1 GCA_003446315.1 Ruminococcus sp.
AAAATAACGAAATTACTGCAATTTTGAATAGCCGAAGCTGTTGATGAGCGCATCGACCTTGATGCCGTTTTTGCACATCGGGCACTCATTTGCAGCAAAACTCTCATAATGCGGCAGATCTGCATCGGAGAAGACCGCTTTCACCTCAATGCCGGATACTTCCTTGACAGCAGAGAAGATCGCACCGACAGCGACCATTTCACCGCTGTAATATTGCAGGCAGTCGATCGCACGGTTGACGCTCTTGCCGGTAGAGGTGGAGCTGACAAGGACAAGAACCTTTTTGCCCCATACTTTTTTCTGCGTATTATCGCGGAAAATCATCTGGTTGACGGCATTGAGTTCCGGTGTAATCAGGTTGATGTCATTGCCCTGATTGATCCCGCTTTGGGTGAGATATTCAGAAAGGAAAGCGCCGAGGATCTCGGTTCCTTCCAGACAAATAATGGTGTCTACATAGGTGTTGATGAATGCAAGACTCAACTCATGGGCGGCTTCTTTCGCCATTTTTGAGCTGGTTTTGATCGCTGTCATATCAACATAATAATTGACATGGGAGTGGTTGGTGGCATAATGACCGGGAATAATACCGATCGAAATGCGGTTATTGTTTCCGGCTTCGATGACTTTTACTCGATCTTCCATAAATCACTGACCTCCATCTGACAGACTGGTATCTGTCTATATTTTTATATATTATACCATGTTTTTTGAAAAAAAGCAATAGCTGCGGCAAGAAACTCCTATATATTATGAAGAAAATAAAAAAAACGGGTAAAACCGCTGCATGCGGTCATTTTTGGTGTTTTTCGGTATTTTTTTCCATTTTATGTGTATGCAATCGGTTTATGAGAATAAAATAGAAAAATTGCGATAAATCTTCTGAAATTATTCAAAATGCAGAAAACTGTCCGAAAAAAGCAATATCCCTTGCTTTTTTATGGAAAAAGTGGTATACTTTGATATAGAGAAAATAAATAAAGAAAGAAGACCGGAAACGCTTCCGGTCTTTCTTTTATGTGAAGCAAATTCAAAAAAACACATGGAGTAATTGCGTATGAAGATGAAAAAATTCGGCGGCACGGAAAGCCGCATCTATGAACTGGTTCGTCCCATTGCAGAGGAACACGGTCTGATCGTCTGGGATGTGCGCTTTGAAAAGGAAGGTGCGATGTGGTATTTGCGGGTGTTCCTTGACCATATGGAACGGCCGGTGAATATCTCTGACTGTGAAGCTGTCACACGGCCGCTGAACAAGATCCTCGATGATACCGACCCGATCCCGCAAACCTATACATTAGAAGTCGGTTCTGCCGGATTGGAACGCGAATTGATCCGCGAGACCCATTTTGATGCCTGTGAAGGCAGTAAAGTGCGTGTCCGGATGATCCGTCCGATGGAAGACGGCAGCCGCGAAGTAACCGGCATCCTGACCGGTTTTGATCGGGAAAATGTGACGCTTTCGGTTCCGTCCGGGGACGGTTCTGCGGAAAAATCGGTCACAATTCCGCTTTCCGGTGCTGCATATGTGCGGCTTGCAGATCTGGATTCGGATGAGATACAGCGTGCAGCAGACTGAATGCTGCACCGGAACTTTGACGTTCAGCTCTGTTCCGATAAACAGAGCTTGAAATAATTAGGAGGAATAGATGCCATGAATGAAGGATTCTTTGAGGCACTGTCTGCACTCGGCAGCGAGAACAGCGTCGAAACGGCTCTGCTGGTCGAGAAGATCGAGGCAGCAATGCTCAAGGCTGCGCAGAAAGCGTATCCTTATGCTGAGGACGACGATATCCGCGTGGAGATTGATCCGGCTACCCGCCGCTTTGAGATCTATATGAAGAAAAGCGTTGTGGAAGGGGAGCCGAAAACTGATTACGAAGTCAGCTATGAAAAAGCAAAACTCCGTGATCCGAATTGTGAGATCGGCGATCTGGTGGAATGCCTGCTGGATCCGGTGAAGTTCGGAAGAAGCATTGCCCAGACTGCAAAGCAGAGCATCCGGACTGATCTGCGCTCCATCAATCGTCAGCAGATGCTGGATAAATTCGAATCGAAGGAACGCCAGATCATTACCGTAAAGGTCACACAGATCGACCCCATACGCGGTACTGTGACCGTTGAATACGATCATACCGAGCTTTATCTTTCCCGCAATGAACAGCTTTTCACCGAGACCATTGTGGACGGCAAGCCCACCCGTGTTTATGAGCCGCTTCGTGTCGGGCAGCATATCAAGGTGTTTGTCACAACCATCGCAAACCGTGAAAAGCGTCCGATCGTCCGCATTTCCCGCGTGGACAGAGGATTTGTCGAGAAGCTCTTTGAGCAGACCATTCCGGAAATCGCTGACGGTACGGTCACGATCCATGCCGTTTCGCGTGAAGCCGGTTTCCGTTCCAAGATCGCAGTCAGCTCCAATGATCCGAATGTCGATGCCGTCGGTACCTGCATCGGCCCGCACAGCTCCCGTATCAACAGCGTGCTGAGCGAACTGCACGGCGAGAAAATTGATATCATTCCGTACTCCGAAGATCCGGAAGAATTCATTACCCGCGCACTCGCTCCGGCAACCGTTATTTCGACGACCATCAAGGATGAACAGACCCGTGAAGCGACTGTCATTGTGCCGAACGATCAGCTCTCTCTTGCGATCGGCAATAAGGGTCAGAATGCAAAGCTCGCTGCGAAGCTGACCGGTTATAAGATTGATATTAAGCCGGAATTCCCGGATCCGGAGCCGGAAAATGATGATGTGCATGCAGACGGCTATGAGATCCTGGAAGATGCCGCAGAGCTCGATCAGCTCGATGCTGCACCCGCAGATGAGGCATAAGCCATGACACCGAAAAAAATCCCGATGCGTTTGTGCCTTGGGTGCAATGCGCAAATGCCCAAGCGTGAGATGATTCGCGTCGTGCATCAGAAAGACGGTACGATTTTGCTGGATATGACAGGAAAACAAGCCGGCAGAGGTGCTTATATCTGCCCGAAACTGACATGTCTGCGTGCCGCCAGAAAGGCACACCGTCTTGAAAAAGCGTTTTCCTGCCGGATCGACGATGCGGTTTATGATGCGCTGGAAACGGCTTTGCAGGAGTCTGCCGGTCAGCAGGAGGGATCAGATCATGCCTGATGCTGCTGAAAACCGTCTGACTGCATCGCTGACGATGTGCCGGAAAGCAGGAAAGCTGCTGCTTGGCTTTGATGCGGTGAAGGATGCCGTCGGGCAGGGGAATGTGAAATGTATTCTGCTTGCATCGGATGTGTCACCGAAGACGGAGAAAGAGATCCGGTTCTATGCCGAGCAGGTTCCGGTTCGGAAACTCCCGCTTTCAATGGATACGCTGAAACAGTTTTTCCGGAAACGGACTGCTGTGTTCGGCATTTGTGAGGATGGATTCGCGGCGAAGCTGCTGACGCTTGTGCCCGAATCCACAGAGTGAAGTAAAACGCGCATATCCGGATCGGAAGGATGCGGATATGCTTGAAGCCCAACGCGGTCAAGCATAGACCGCAAAAACCGATAGGGGGTATTTGCCTATGCCAACAACCAAGGTGAAATTGAGTGACTTTGCAGCAGATCTGAACCTTTCCGCACAGGAAGTGATCGACCAGTTGAAAGCACTGGATGAAAAACCGAAAAAAACGACCTCTACTTTGACCGACCGTGAAATGAATTACCTGCTGGAATTCTATACACAGAGCAGTCAGGTCGAATCGTTTGATGCATTCTATGCCGATCGTTCCGAAACAAAGAACGGCGCATCTGCCAAAAAACCGACCCGTACTGCAAAACCGGAACAGGTCGCACGGCCTAAGAAAGCAGAGAAAAAGGCTGAAACAAAAACGCAGAATGAACAGCCGGTAAAGACAAAGAATCCGCAGCCGGAACAGGAACCCCGGAAAAATGAATCTGCGCCGAAGACGGAAACAGCGAAACCGCAGGAATCTGCTCCGAAAACCGAAGAACAGCCCGCTGCGCCTGCCGTTCAGGAAGAAGCAAAGCCGGCTCCGCGTGTGCTGACCGCTGCCGAAACAGAACGCCGTGCAAGAGAACGTGCTGCCATGTATGAAAAGCAGCATGCCGAAAAAGCTGCGCGCCGGGAACGGAATCAGAAGAATCAGCAGCGTGCACAGCAGCAAAAGGCGGAAGCTGCCGCTGCTGCTGCAAAACAGGAAGCGGCAGCCGCAAAGAAACAGCAGCCGGCTCCTGCCGCAAAGCCCGCAGAAGAACCCGTCAAAGCCGCTGCGCCTGCTGTCGCTGCAGAACCCAAAAAACAGCCGCCGCAGCGCTCTGCTGCCAAAACACCGAAAAAGCCCGCCAAGGCACAGGAACGCGGCGAGATCCTCAAGATGGAAGGCAACTTCGCTGCGACAACTGAGGTGCAGCCCAGTCAGCAGCGCCATACCGTTGATACCCGCGGCACTTATGTCGATCTCGATAAGTATAACGAGCGCTATGAGCAGATCGCGCCGCAGGGCAGAGGCGGCAAAAATGATAATCTCTCTGCGAAAAAGCAGAAGATCAATCAGAAATCACAGCAGAGAAAACAGCAGGCTCGCTCCGGTAAAGCGCGTGAGACAGAAGCCGAGAAGCTGCGCCGTCTTGAACTGGAGCGTGCAAGAAAACAGCAGCTCAAGGTCATGATCCCGGACAGCATCGTGGTCAGTGAACTGGCGACCCGCCTGAAGGTGCAGGTGCGTGATGTCATCAAAAAGCTCATGGGACTTGGCGTTATGGCTTCGATCAATGAGGAAATTGATTTTGATACCGCAACACTCGTGGCAGAAGAACTGGGTGCAAAGGTCGAGCACGAGGTCATTGTGACCATCGAGGAGCGCCTGATCACCGATGAGGAGGATCCGGAAGAATCCCTCGAAGAACGCTGCCCGGTCGTTGTTGTCATGGGACACGTCGATCACGGTAAGACTTCCATTCTCGACCGCATCCGTCATGCAAATGTTACAGCATCCGAAGCGGGCGGCATCACGCAGCATATCGGTGCTTATCAGGTCAAGCACAACGGCAAGGTCATCACCTTCCTGGATACGCCGGGTCACGAAGCATTTACGTCAATGCGTGCGCGCGGTGCGAATATTACGGATATTGCGATTCTGGTTGTTGCTGCGGATGACGGTATCATGCCGCAGACCATTGAGTCGATCAACCATGCGAAGGCAGCAGGCGTTTCCATTATTGTTGCGATCAACAAGATGGATAAGGAAGGCGCAAATCCCGACCGCGTCAAGCAGCAGCTCACGGAATATGAGCTGGTTTGCGAGGAGTGGGGCGGCGATACGATCTGCGTACCGGTTTCTGCAAAAACCGGCGAAGGTATCGACGAGCTGCTTGAAAATATTCTGCTTGTTGCAGAAGTCCGTGAGCTGAAGGCGAACCCGAACCGCAAGGCGAAAGGTACGGTTATTGAAGCGCGTCTGGATAAGGGCAGAGGTCCGATCGCTACCATCCTTGTGCAGAACGGTACATTGCATACCGGCGATGTCATTATCGCAGGTACCGCTGTCGGCAGAGTCCGCGTGATGACGAATTATAAGGGCAAGGTCGTGAAAGAAGCAGGGCCTTCCGTTCCGGTCGAGATCACCGGTCTTGCAGAGGTGCCGAGTGCAGGCGATGTCTTCAATGCCGTTGAGGATGAGCGTCTGGCGAAGGAACTGGTCGAGCAGAGAAAGCACGAAGCAAAGGAAGAACAGTTCCGCAGCTATCGCAAGGTCACACTCGATAACCTGTTCTCGCAGATCGCAGAAGGCGAAATGAAGGAACTGCCGCTGATTGTCAAGGCAGACGTGCAGGGCTCTGTCGAAGCTGTGACGCAGTCTCTGGAGAAGCTCTCCAACGAAGAAGTGCGCGTGAAGGTCATTCACGGTGCCGTCGGTGCGGTTTCGGAAAGCGACGTGATGCTCGCAGCAGCTTCCAATGCCATTATCGTCGGCTTCAATGTGCGTCCGATGCCGGTCGCAGCAGATGCAGCAGCGCGTGACGGCGTGGATATTCGTCTGTACCGCATCATCTATGACGCGATCGAGGAGATCTCCACCGCTATGAAAGGTATGCTTGCACCGAAGTTCCGCGAAGTCCAGATGGCTCGCATCGAAGTGCGTCAGGTTTATCATATTTCCAGCGTCGGCACGGTTGCAGGCTGCTATGTGCTGGACGGCAAGGTGACCCGTCAGTGCGAGATCCGCGTGGTGCGTGACGGCATTGTGGTCGCAGAAGATAAAATTGATTCGCTGCGCAGATTCAAGGACGATGTCAAGGAAGTCGCTACAGGCTATGAATGCGGTATCTCACTGGAACGCTTTGCGGATATCAAGGAAGGCGATATTCTCGAAGCCTTCATGATCGAAGAATACCGCGAGGACTGATAAAATATAAAAAGAAAACGGCGGCATCCATTTGCTGCTGAGATGCAAAACGGAGGGATCATTTATGGAAATGCAGAGAATGAGCAATGCCGATATGCTGCGGTATTGCGATGAGGCGCTGGCATGGGAGGATTTTGGTCCCATTGACACCTTGTTTTTTGAGACAGTCAAGCGCATCCTGACAGGAGAGATTCGCGCACAGGAAAACGAGGATTTCCAGGAAACCATATTTGATGAAGAAGGCTTCTTCAACGAAACAGAAACATCAGGCGATTACTACGATCCGAATGGGGAAAGCTCAATTATGATTTGAGTGCACCCGTAGTTCGGCAGCAGAAAGGAGCACACGACATGGCAGGATTCAAAATCGACCGCGTACAGGAAGATATGATGCGGGAATTGACTGCGATCCTGCGGGAACTGAAAGACCCGCGGATCACACCGGATCTTACAATTGTACGCGCAGAGCTTTCCGGAGATATGGGACATTGCACCGCATATGTTTCCAGTTTAAGCGGCATCCTGCATGCACAGGAAGCATGCAGAGTTCTGACAAAAGCCTCGGGATTTATCCGGAAAGAGCTGTTTCACCGTCTGAAGCTGCGCAAATCACCGGAAATGCATTTTATTGCGGATGATTCGATCGCATATGCTGCGGATATCAGTGAAAAGCTCAGTCATCTCGGATTGACCGATGTGCATGTGACGGACGAAGACGAAGATACCGAATAATCGAAGCATTTATTTGCAGGAACAGGAGGCGTTTTCATTGGAACAAACCGGCGGAAGCTGTATGGAGATCAACAGCACAAAAACTTATGAAATCCTGCGTTCGCTGAAGGATGTGCACATCCTGATTCATCGTTCACCGGACGGGGATTGTATCGGCGGCGGATATGCGCTTTACCACATCCTGAAAGATCTGGGGATCCGTTCCCGCGTGATCTGTGCCGATCCGATCCCGGATTCGTTCAGCGAGATCACGGACGGCATCACATTCGAGGACTTTGAACCGCAGGTTCTGATCTCGATTGATGTTGCGGACAGAAAACTGTTCGGCGATCTGCCCGCTGATGCGAAAGACGGCGAGATTCTGCTTTGTATTGACCACCATGTATCCAATACCCATTATGCAAAATTTCTGCATTGGTATCCGCATTCCAGCGCGGCTTGCGAAATTCTGTTCCGGCTGATGAAGGAAAACAATATCCCGATGACAAAGGAGATCGCATTGTGCCTGTATGTCGGCATTTCAACCGATACCGGCTGCTATCAGTTCAGCAATGCGGATGCGGATGCGTTTGCGGCAACAGCGCAGATCAAGGCTGCTTATCCCGATCTGCCCTATGCCCGGATCAACCGGAAAATGTTTGTCCTGAAATCGCAGGGGAGAATCATGCTCGATGCGCGTCTGATGCAGAACGTACAGCTCTCTGATGACGGGCGCGTTGCGCTGATCTATCTGCCCTATGCATGGATGGAGGAATTGAAAGTCTCCGGCAATGAGGTGGACGGTGTCGCAAATCTGCCGATGCAGATCATCGGTGTGGAGATCGGCATTACCTGTAAGCAGCAGGAAGACGGTTCCTATCGGATCTCGATGCGCGGCGGCGAAATCGCTGATGTATCAAAGGTCTGTGCGGTGTTCGGCGGCGGCGGCCATGTCAAGGCAAGCGGCTGTTCCGTCAAACACGGTGATCCGGAACAAGTCTGCCGGGAGTTGATGCAGGCAGCGGAGGCTTCTCTCAAATGACGGTGGAAAGCGGCGTATTGGTGATGAATAAACCGCAGGGGTTCACATCGTTCGATGTGATCGGGAAACTGCGCGGTATTCTGAAAATGCGGCGGCTGGGACATACCGGCACGCTTGACCCGATGGCAGAAGGCGTACTGCCGGTGCTTGTCGGGCAGGCGGCGCGGGCATGTGACATTCTGCCGGATGAAACAAAAGTGTATCGGGCTGCATTTCGGCTCGGTGTTGTGACAGATACGCAGGACAGCACGGGTACTGTTACCGAAACACATCCGGTGCAGGTGACAGAATCAGAACTGCGAATGGCTTTTTCACAGTTGACTGGAGATATTCAGCAAATTCCGCCGATGTATTCCGCTGTGCAGATCGGCGGAAAGCGTCTGTATGAGCTTGCGCGTGAGGGGAAAGTGATCGAACGCCCCGCACGGCAGGTGCATGTGGAACAGATCACGCTGACAGATTATTCAGCAGAAAACGGTACTGGTACGGTCGAGATCACTTGCGGAAAAGGAACGTATATCCGCACGATTCTCCACGATGCCGGGCAAATGCTCGGCTGCGGCTGCATCATGACTGCGTTGATCCGTACTGCCGCCTGCGGCTTTACCATCGAAGAAGCGTACAGCTTTGAAACGGTGCAGCAGGCAGCGGATGCAGGGGAGATCGAACAGCTCATGATCCCGACAGACAGGCTCTTTTCTGCGCTGCCGGCTTTGCAGATCTCGGATGGGCAGACAAAACGCTACCGCAACGGCGTGAAGCTGGATCTGAACCGCATCAAACAGCTTACAGATGCAGAAATCTATCGGATCTATGCCGCGGACAATGCGTTTCTGGGCCTTGCAAGAGCAGACCGGACAGAAGGCTGTCTGCGCGTATATAAAAATTTATAAGGGGATGATCGCATGAAGCAGGAACTGCATGAAGCACCGAATCCGGAGCGAAAGCATATCATTGCTGCACTTGGCTTATTCGACGGTGTGCATCTCGGACACCGCAGAGTGCTGGCGCGTGCTGTTTCACTCGGAACCTGCCATGTTGTGACCTTTGCCTCAGAAACAATGCCGCAGAAACAGGGACATCCTGTCCGGTATATTTATCACGATGAGCAAAAACGACGGCTCCTGATGACCTGCGGTGCCGATGCCGTTTTTGCATTGCCGTTCGGTGAGATCGCCGATCTGAACGGAGAACAGTTTTGCAAAGAGATCCTGCGGGAACGCATTCAGGCGGACGGCGTTGCGATCGGAGAAGATTATCGCTTTGGCAGAAATGCAAGCTGCGGCGCTGAGGAATTGCAGCGCTTCGGGAAGAAATATGGCTTTTCTGTCCATGTTGTGCCGCAGGTGAAAGACGACCAGAAGATCCCGGTTTCTTCCAGCCATATCCGGTTCCTGCTGGAAAGCGGACAGATCAAAGCGGCAAATCAGCTGCTTGGTGCGGATTATCAGATCTTGTCACATGTTGTTACAGGACAGCATATCGGCAGCACGGAGCTGAATGTTCCGACCGCAAATCAGGCGTTTGAGCCGTGGCAGTGCATCCCGTGCAGAGGCGTTTATGCTTCCTTTGCCGAGATCAATGACATCTGGGTGCCCGCAATTACCAATATCGGCGTGCGCCCCACTGTTACCGGCGGCAATGCGGAGCCGATCGCTGAAACCCATCTGATCGACTGGAACGGCGAACTGAACGGCACGCTGCTCCCTGTTACGTTGTGCCGGTTTATCAGACCGGAACAGCATTTTGATTCATTGGATGAATTGAGTGTGCAGATCCGGCGGGATATTCAGACGCGGAAGCATTTGCTGCCCTCGGAGAGTATTCTGCATGAATTTGAGACATGAATGCCGGAACGTCAGGGAATCTTCCTGAAATTTACACGGAACTGTCACACAAAATCAGTAAAATAATATCCGGATGTGAATCCGGAATAAACGAAGGGACTGAAATCAAGCTATGATTGAAGTGCGCAATTTAACCAAGCATTACGGCGATAAGCATGCAGTCAACGACATCAGCTTTACCGTCGAAGACGGCGAGATCCTTGGTTTCCTCGGACCGAACGGTGCGGGAAAATCAACCACGATGAATATGCTGACCGGCTATATCTCCTCAACATCCGGTCAGGCGCTGATTAACGGCGTGGATATTCTCGAAGACCCGATCAAGGCGAAATCCTATATCGGTTATCTGCCCGAGATCCCGCCGCTGTATGTGGATATGACCGTAAAAGGCTATCTGAACTACATTTATGACCTGAAAAAATGTAAACTGCCGCGGAAAGCCCATCTGAATGAAGTGATGGCGCTGACAAAGGTGAATGATGTCGAAAACCGACTCATCAAGAACCTCTCCAAAGGTTATAAGCAGCGTGTCGGTCTTGCACAGGCACTGGTCGGCAATCCGCCGGTGCTGATCCTCGATGAGCCGACGGTCGGTCTTGACCCGAAGCAGATCCTGGAGATCCGCACACTCATCAAAAAGCTCGGCAAGAATCATACGGTGATTTTGTCTTCTCATATTCTGAGCGAGATTCAGGCTGTCTGCGACAGAATCATCATCATCAATCACGGTATTGTTGCGGCGCACGATACAACGGACAATCTTGCTCATAATATTTCTGCGGATCACCGCATCATTGCCCGCATCGAAGGCCCGCGTGATGAGATCGTGATGGCACTGCGCAATATTGTCGGATTGAAATACTGCCGTGCCGATATGGAGCGCGAAAAGGGCGTTTATGAATATGAACTCGAAGCAGAGCCGGATAAGGATATCCGCCGCGATATCTTTGATATTGTGAGCGAAAATAACTGGCGCATTCTTGCGATGCGTTCTGCCGAAATGACCCTGGAAGATGTCTTCCTCAAGATCACAATGGGCGAAGGTCTGGTCATTGAGAATCCGGAAGATAAGGCTGAAAAACAGGAATCCAAAGCAGATCAGCAGAAGGGAGAGAATGCATAATGGGCGCGATTTACAGACGCGAGATCGGTGCGTTCTTCACATCGAGTATCGCTTATATTTTTCTTGCAGTTTTCTGGATCTTTACAGGTTATTTCTTCTATACGTCATGTCTGCTTTCGTCCACAACAGATATGTCCGGCATGTTCCAGAGCATGTTTTTGATTTGTATTATTCTGATTCCGATTCTGACCATGCGTTTGTTCAGTGAGGAAAAAAAGCAGAAAACAGAACAGGGGCTTCTGACAGCTCCGGTCAGCCTCGGCGAGATCGTCTGCGGCAAATATTTTGCTGCTTTGACCCTCTATACCATCGGTCTTGCAATGCCGTTCCTCTATGCACTCATCCTGAGCAAATTCGGTCAGGTCGAATGGGGCATGGTCTTTGCAAACTTCCTGGCACTGTTCCTGCTCGGTGCAGCGTTTATCGCTGTCGGTCTGATGGTTTCTGCTTTGACGGAAAACCAGATCGCTGCTGCCGTTATGAGCTTTGTCGCTTTGATGGCACTGTATATGCTCGATGTCGTGAACAGCTATGTCTCCAATGAGACAATCTCGAAGGTGTTTGATTCGCTTTCGTTCTATCGCAAGTATTATGCAATCACTTGTGGATTGTTTAACGTATCAACAATTATTTTCTACGTCAGTGTCGCTGTGATCTTCAATTATTTCACGGTGCGCATCTTTGAGCGCAGACGCTGGAGCTAAGGAGGGATTCACAGATGAGCGAAAAAAGCGAGAAGGACGAGATCCGTGAAGAACTGAAATCCGCTGCGGCAGAAGCTGAGAAACTGGCAGCAGAAGAAGCCGAGAAGATCAGTCTGGATAAGGACAAAAAGGATAAGAAATCCAAAAAGCGTGAACGGACTCCCGAAGAAGAAAAAGAACGTGCCCTGAACAGTGTCAGCAGACGCAAAAAGCTGAAATACGGCGCACTTGCAACTGTGATTACCATTGTGATGGTTGCAATTGTCGTTGCGGTCAATGTGGTTTGCAATTTGCTGGATAAGCGTTATAACTGGAATATTGATCTGACTTCCAGCGGCTTGTTTGAGATCGACGATCAGACGATCGACTATTTGCATCAACTGAAAGACGATGTCAAGATCACCATGCTGGCGGATGAAGGCTATTTCCTTGAAAACAATAAACTCAAGGTCGTATCGGAGGTCTTGAACCGTTTCAGAAGCGAATCCAACGGCCATATTACCGTTGAATATGTCGATCCGAATAAGAATCCGGAAGCGATTTCTGTCTATTCGAAGAACTATAACGGCAAGCTCTCCCAGGGCGATGCGGTTGTTTCCTGCGGCGATCTGACCCGCGTTCTGAGCTTCAATCAGGATCTGATCCGCTTTGATACCAGCTTTGATCCGGGCACTTATCAGCAGACACAGACTGTCACATTTATCGGTGAACAGTCCCTGATCTCTGCAATTATGGGTGTGACCGATCTGCATCCGGTGAAGGTTGCACTGCTCGATCAGCTCGGCGGTGCTGCAATCTATGACCAGTATGATTCCGCAAACTATGAGCGCCTGAAAGAACTGCTGGAAAAGAATAATTATGAAGCAGAATCGCTGGATATTATGTCTGCGGATCTGACTTCGGATTATGATCTTGCGATCCTGTGCTCTCCGGCAAATGATCTTTCTGATGCACAGATCGAAAAACTCACGAATTATCTGAATAATGATAATCAGTATGGCAAAACACTGCTCTATTTCGGTACGCCGTTCAAGCGTTCCAAGACCCCGAATCTGGATGCATTCCTTGCGCTTTGGGGCATTGAATACAATCAGGCGATCGTCACCGATACCAATGCATCTACCGCACAGATGGTGCAGGCTGCTTATGTCAATGTGATCTCCAATGTGCCGGTCGCATATGCAAATGCAGATGCATCCCTCAACGCAGGCTATAAGGCTGCACTCCCGATCGTTGCACCCTACAGCTTGCCGGTGAAGCGTCTGTTTGAGCAGAATTCCGGCAGAAATACCTATCCGCTGCTCACAACGGCTGACACTTGCTGCCTCTATCCGCTCGATGATTCTGCGAAGGATTTCAATATGGAAACCGCAAAAACAGAAACCCAGTGCGTGGCTGTTCTTGCAGATCAGACCTTTACCAGCGGCGGCGATACGTTCAAGAGCCAGATCGTTGCGTTCGGTTCTGCATGGTTCCTCGATTATTACGTTGCAGGCAGCAGCGGCAGCTATGATAATGCAAACTATTTTGTTTCGCTGCTCAATACCATGACCGGCAAAGAAAATGTGCTGACCATTGCGGAAAAGTCTCTGGATACCACTAAGGTGACCATTACGGAAGCACAGGTCAAGACCATTCGTATGATTATTGTTTATATGATCCCGGTCATTGTTGCGCTGATTGGCATTGTCGTGTATGTAAGGAGAAAGAATCTATGAATAAGACCCTCAAGGGGATCATCGCCGGATCAGCCGTGCTTGCTGCTCTGTGCGGCGCTGTTGTCGTGCTCAAAATGACTGAGCCGGAAGAAACATCGGAAGAATCTTCTCAAACCGGTGTTTCGACCGAGTTGTGGCATACGCACAGCGATGATATTCTGGAAGTAACTGTCGATAATCCAAACGGTGATTCCTATACGGCATATCAGAAAAAGGAAACCATGAAAAGTACCGATATGGACGGTAATCCGACGGAAGAAGAAGTCAGTAACTATTATCTGAAGGGTTATGACGAGCTGCCGATGAATACTGTGGATATTCGTCTGCTGGCGACCCGTGCGCCGGAAGTGTTCTCAACAGATCTGGTGCAGGAACATGTCAGTGATGCCGATTTGTCCAAATATGGGCTGGATGCGGCTGTGAAGGTGACCTATAAGGTCGCGGACGGCGAGAATATCTCGTTCCTGATCGGCGGTGAAACACCGGTCGACGGCTGCCGCTATCTGATGATGGACGGACAGGATACGGTCTATTCTGTAAGCAGCTCCCTGCTCGAGCCGTTCATGAAGGGCATTCACGATTATCTCGGTACGGCTCTGACAGAAGCACAGGCAGAAGACGATGATACGATCATCGAATCTGTCC
>DMBA01000211.1 GCA_003446315.1 Ruminococcus sp.
TCATAGGAAATTTGCAGACTCAGCGCCGCAATGCCCGGATTATTCTGTATCCGCAGCGGCACAGAAACCGTATCGCCCGCGCTTGCCGAAACGGTATCCGCAAGGATCGCAGGGGCATTTTCATCTGCTGCAATGCTGACAACCCCGCCGACTGTTTCAAATGCCACTTCTTCGAGATCGACATTAAATGTTGAGCGCTGATTAACCGCAACCGAAACCGCAGCATCTCCGGCGGCATTTGCTTTTGCAGCAAATTTCAAAACAGCGACCGTACCGGTTCCGGTATTGTTATCCGCAGCGAGATCATCCCAGTTCATGGTATAAGGGATCAGAGTCATATCATTTCCGGCGAGAAACACAGAAGAACCGAGGATTTCACCGTCTTCCGCGCCGAGCAGTTCCAGCTTGGAAGCATCATAGGTCAGATTCAGGCTCAAAGCGGCAACACCGGGATTCTGCTCGATCACAACAGGCAATTCAAATGTTTCGCCTGCCGCAACAGATGCCGAACCGATCTGAATGCGTCCCGTATCCGCCGCTGAGCCGATCATTTGTGAGCCCTGTACGGCGAGTGCACCCGCCAGCAAACAGGATAACAGTTTTTTCATAGCATATTCTCCTATCAGGCAGGTCTGCGGCACAAGCGCACCGCAGACCTGTTTTTTGTTGCGCGAATGATGTCATCAAACCAGTGTAACATCCCAGCCGCCCGCAAGATAGCGCCGCAGGATGGTCACATCTTTCAGATCGAAAGAGCCGTCTTTGTTGACATCGGCATTCTGCTCATTGATGGTCAGTTCCCAGCCGCCCGCCAGTGCACGGCGCATCATCAGGACATCCTTGAGATCCACGCTGCCGTCCTCATTGACATCGCCGGAAGTTGTGCCGGAAGGCGGATCATCGCTGCCAAGTTCATTCCAGCAAGGATCATCGCTGAACACATACTGTTCCGGATCCTGTGTCAATTTAAGGATATTAAAGTGCGAATCTGCGTAGTTTTCGAAGATGACATTCTGCTTTGTCTCGCCGGAGAGGATCACCGTGTGCGTACCGGAAGCCGGGAATGCCTTTGTGCTGCCGCCGGAGAGCTGAGAGAAATTCCCTTTGATCTCCATAGTGCCCGCCGTCAGGCTGTTGCTGTGATCCGCCGAAGATTTTGTGACAAAACTGCCGCCGACAAACAAATAATCGCTGTCATTGATCATTTTCAGAAGACCGCCGGATTTTCCGACCACAGCCGAATCATGATCGGTCACGATCATATAATCGCCGGAAACGTTCATCCTGCCGGTATTCAGCTCGATCATACCGTCTTCGTGATAGAGATTACCCACAATGCTGAGTGTATGTCCGTTGAGCACATAATCTCCATAAGAGCCGGTTTTTGTCACATCGCCGGTGATATTGAGATCTGTCCAGAGCTTGCCGGAGATCAGTTTTCCGTCTTTGCTTGTTATGTTGACGGTATCTGCATCCGCATAAAGATTGCCGAAGTCGAGTGTGCCTTGCAGGATCAGATTTTTGCTTGCTGCATGCTCCACTTCCAGATTTGCAAATGAATAATTTTTGACTCCACTGTCTTTCTTCCAGAATAAGCCAATCCGGATGAGCTGATCCGTTTCGCCTGCGAACACAAAGCGGGATGCATCGCGCATCATCAGGGCTGCATTCGGGCTGACCACATCACCTTTCAGCCGGATGGTTCCCGCTGTGATCGAATCATTTGAATTGTAACGCGGCACATCCAGATCACCCTGAATGTCGATCAGATCATTTTCACCTTCCATTTTAATGCTGCCGCCGGAAACTGTCATATCCCCTGCAACATTCAGTTTTCCGCCGTTTATAGAGAAAATGCAGCCATAGGAATCTCCTGTCAGTTCACAGTCTCTGCAATTGACCTCTGCACCGCGCAGATCCGTATCATCAGCGATCGTGAATTTCTTTGCAATATCGGTCGGAACGCCGTTGAAATCAGCCGTTTCGCCTGTGATTCCGAGATTGCCGTCAAAAACAGCTTTCTTTGCTTTCAGCTTCGTTGCGCTGCCGATCTCTGCATCGCCGGAAACCTGCAATTCTGAGCAGATCAGCTCTCCGAATCCGATGGAGCCGTCACGGGAATCAATTTGCAGCGGCTGGTCACCGCAGTCTGTTTTGCCTTTGGCATAGAATCCGCCTTCCACATAGATTTTACGTTTATCCGAATTCCGGATCTCAACGTCATTCAGATAATAATAATACGGATCCTTCGGCATGTAAACGGTAATATCCTGATCGCCGGAGAGGATCATCTTGTTATATCCGCTGAACGAATCATAATAGCCCAATGTGATATCGCCCTTTACATCAATCACACCATCTGTTATGTTCGATTCACCGCCTGACATTTCAAAGTTTCCGCCGATATTCAGTCTGTCATTTTTATTAGTCATATTCATGTCGTAGTTTGTTTTTCTGAAATCACCGGTCACGTTGATCGTGCTGCCGTTCATATTCAGATTACATTCACAGGTGATATTTCCGTTGACATTGACGGTCGTCTTGTTCAGCGTGACAGTCGTACCGCCCGGATTGCTGGAGCAGTACACATTACCGTCGATCTGAATCTCTTTTCCCTGAAAATCAATCGAGTGCAGTGTCAGGTCGCCCTGAATATGCAGTTGATCTACCGTCAGCTTGCCCAGCTTAAGATCAGACTGATTGCTTCCTGTTTCATTGCAGATGAAATTGAGCGTTTTGCCGTCACACACAGTTGAGGAGCTGACGTAGAATTTTTTATCAACGTTGATCTTGCGCTGATCGGAATTTTTGATTTCAAGCATATTGAACATCCGCTCAGAACTTGAAACATTGACATTGATGTCTTTTGTGCCGGAAAGGATCACCTTATGCATGTCGCTTGAATTCAGACTATCACCGGAGATATCGCCCTGAAGCTCCAGTGTACCGGCTGTCAGTTCATTTGTGCCGTTATAATTTGATTCTTTGTGATAATTGCCCTTGACCAGCACATAATCGTTCTTATTGTTCATGATGAGCTTTCCATTTTTATCACTCAATATCAGATCACCGTTGATTACCGCGCTGCCGCCGTTCACATAAAAAACTGATCTATTCGAGTCATAAGAATACATCCGCACATTGCCCTCAACCGTCAGTTTATGACCGTTCAGATCAAGCGTAGATTTTCCAAGAATTTCAAGATCCCCGTGGATCACGGTATCTTCTGTCAGCACCATATTTTCGGAGATCACATGCGGGGGTTCCAGCTCTTTGAAGGCGATGGTCGATTTATAATAGACCTGCTGCACCGTCTTACCCTTTGCACCCTTGGTATAGCCGGACGCATAACCGCTGCCCTTGACATAACCGCCGGATGACTTACCGCTGAGCGAACCGCCCTTATGCGTTGCATTGCTTGAATTGCTGTAATTCTCCCCGACCGTACACGCCGGCACGACCTTGCCGTTCTCAATATGGAGATTATAGGAAATCGGCGAATTATCCTCATTGATAAACTCCCAGCTTCCGCCGTATTTGATCGTCAGCACCTTGACCTGGAAGCCGAGTTCGGCATAGAGATAGGCTTTGAGATTGGTGCAGCGGACAGCGGCATTCTGCGTTGAAACAGATGTTGTGATCGAGCAGTTGATGCCTGCCGCCACATAACCCGTAGCAGTTGCAATGGAACCGATCTTGGCTTCAATGCCCACCTGCAAACCGAATTTCACCTTTGCAGCAGCGCTCATGGTGAATGCTTTCTTTTGCAGGTCATGCGGATGTGTCCAGCCCTGCCCCTTGACATAGCGGATACCGCCGGACATATCATACGTCCAGCCGATGGAGATCTCACCCGAAAGGCTGACGCTTGCTTTCAGCACGATGTTGATGCCGACAATACCTGCACCGACGACCGGCACAGAAAGCAGCGTTCTGGATGAACCTGCCTCCGACTTGACCTCATAGGAATATTCCACATTCAGCGCCGCTTCCGACTCAAACCCAAGATAGAATTCCTGCAAAGACAAGCCTTTTGTCTTGACGTTATACGGAATCTTGATCTTGCTGATCGTGCCGCCGACACTGATATTATGATCGCCGATGGGGATATTGCCGTTCAGATAGAGCGTCACATTTTTCAGGTCAAACGTGCCGCCCTTATTCACCATCAGATGCGGATTCGGGAGACTTGCAGCGGGCTTTTCCGCATCATCCCGCACCTCGACCTGCATACTGTCATCCATCACTTCCATATGATCCCAGTCGATATAGGCATAGCCCTGTGCATCGCACGCCTCGACCGATTCATCCGCAGCATCCGCGATCCTGACTGTCACTTCGCCGGTATCCTCATCCAGCGAAACAGCGGTAACATTCCGCACAACCGTCAGGTCGCCGAGATTGAACGAAATGGTATCGTTTTCATGCAGAGACTTCGATGTTTCCGCAAACACGACCTGATCGGCTGAATAGCTTTTGACCGGAAATTCCGTCATATCAATGACAAAATCCTCGACCTGAACCGTGTCCTCATAGTCTGCATCAATCTGCATCGCCTCATATGCCTTCTGCATATCGTCATATGCAAGTGCCGCTTCCGCCGCCGTCACATACATGGAGGGACAAAATGCCTGATCCACCATTCTGAACCAGCCCTGATTCAGTGCGACCTGCGCATCCGCATCATAATAGACCGCATCCGTATCCGTAAAGATCACCGTCACGGGATCCGCATAGCCGATGCAGAAGCACATTGTATGCGCGGCAAAATCTCTTGTCACAAATTCATCCGGATGGAATTCCGCTTCCATCACATCGAAAATGCCGAAATTTGCCGCAAGTTCAATGTCTTTCTGATATTCATATCCGTCCAGATCGGTAAAATACGGCGTAATGGAGCTTTCATCCTCAACGGATACTGCAAAACCGTCCACGAGTGCGTGGATCCATTCGCCGCGTGTCACGAAGGCGGGCGCATCGTTATAATCCGCGCCGACCGGGAAATAGCTGATCTCGCCGGAAACAAACGATGCGATCATATCCGCATCCGTCCCGTCGATCACACCATCCGCATTGACATCCGCCTGCGGACAATCTGCGATCGCTGCATCCGGCGCAGCGGCAGCGTCTGCATCGTCAATTTTGCCGTCTGCATTGACATCGCCCCATTTCAGCGGAGTCCCGCCGTCATCCGCCGTGATCTCCGCCGCAGCGGGGTGCAGTGTTCGGTCTGCCGTCTGCACCAAAGGATCAAACGGGACTGCGCAGCAGGAGACTGCTGCTGCAACAAGGAAAGAAGCCGTTTTGCGCAATAACTTCGGGTTCATAAAACCATCCTTTCTGTCTTGCGATATTCTGAATGATATGCTGCATGATGATCTCCGCCCGGTTAGGGAAAGATAATCAATTGTAAAATCATTATAACACAGTTTACAAAATATGTCAATAGTAAACACGTTTTATTTACAATTTGCGCAATCATTATCATATCTTCCAAACGATTTGCAAATCATTTATCATATATTTATTGTCTGCCGTAAAATCATAATCAGAAATGATCTGCTCTGTCACGGCTTGCAGCAGATCCCGGCAGACAGGGTTCATACAAATTTAATGCGTGCTTACTGGACAAATCGCATAGTACGCCCATTGCATTTTAGATCATTGTATGATATAATAGGATTATCGAAATGTGTCGAATAAAAGACAAAGAGGTGTTCTATGAAAACAAAAAAAATCTTCGCAATCGGAGTACCCGCAGTCGCCGCAGCAATGGCAGTCACCTTGCTGTCGCTCTCCCTCGCAAGGAAGAATCAAACCATTTCGCAGCTCCGCGATGAGCTGTCATCTTTGCAGGAATCGGAAAACGCAGACCGGAAAGAACCCGTTTACGAGCCGACAGATGTCACCCATTATTACGCACGGCGCGGTCATAAGATCCTGCTCTCCGATCCGACTTACGGGCAGATCTGGCTCCCTGTGCTCGAAGATGTCGCCCTTTCCTCGCATCCGCTTGAGAACATCAAAGAGCTGAACAACGGCAGAATGGTCTCCTTCGATGAAAACGGCAATCTGAATGCCATGACGGGCATCGACATTTCCATTCATAATGAGGTCACAGACTGGAATGCCGTCAAAGCAGACGGTATTGATTTCGTCATGCTCCGGATCGGTTACCGCAATTACGGCATTGGTGCAGATACCATGAATCCGGATGCACGCTTCTGGGAGTATTATAACGGTGCAAAGGAAGCGGGTCTGCTGGTCGGTGCATATTTCTTCTCGCAGGCAGTTTCCGAAGAAGAAGCAGTTGCAGAAGCGGTCTATACTGCCGAATTGCTGGGCGGTGCACAGCTTGATTTTCCGGTCGTCTTCGACTGGGAGATCATTTATCACGATGCAGAGGGCGCACGCACCGATAATGTGCCGGTTGATACACTGACAGACTGTGTCCTTGCATATTGTCAGAATATGGAATCTTTCGGCTACCAGACGATGTACTATCAAAATAAGCGCACAACGCTCTATAAACTCGATCTGCCGCGTTTGAAGGAGATCCCGATGTGGCTCGCTGAATACGGCGACGGCCCCACTTACATCTACGATTATGATATGTGGCAGTATACCAGCAAAGGAACCGTTGCCGGCATTGAAGGCAATGTAGATCTTGACCTGAGTTTCCGGGATTTCTCGCAGGAAGGTGCACCGGCGGTCTGTCTGCCGGCAGACAATCTGCCGCCGTTCAAAGATCCCAACGCACCGGAAGAACCCGTGGACAGCGGCGAAACACATGATGACTTCGATCAGGATGATGACGGTGCAGCAGCACCTGCTGAGAATGCAGCACCTGCTGAGAACGCAGCGCCTGCCGAGAACGCAGCACCTGCCGAGAACGCAGCACCTGCTGAGACTCCGGCACCCGCTGAGAATCCGGCACCTGCTGAGACTCCGGCACCTGCTGAGACTCCGGCACCTGACGCGGAAACAACGCCGCTTGCCTGAATGATCCGCCCGATTCCATCAAAAGTCATAAGCGGAGCATTTCCGCAGAAAGGAACATCATATGAAAAATACAATCAGAAGATTGACGGCAGCGGCTGCTGTGTGTGCACTGCTGCTGCAAAGCATGCCCG
>DMBA01000195.1 GCA_003446315.1 Ruminococcus sp.
GTTGTTGTGGTCGTTGTGGTGGTTGTTGTGGTGACCGTTGTGGTTGTGGTGACGACCGGTGCTTTGTCATAAAGCAGCGTCACTTTGTTCAGCGTGATCGAGTTGACGAGCTTATCATTCTTATCTGCGCCGTAGTAATAACCAAAGCCCAGATTGCCGTAAAGCAGATCAGGATCAACAGAATCCGGGATCAGGATCATGATATCCTGTGTTTTGCCTGCATCCAGAACAGCATACTGCATCTGCGTATACTGCTTGGAAGATGCCTTATCAGAGATGGTGATGCCGAAGACCAGCTTCTTGATCTCAGACGGGCAGCTCAGAGAGAAGACCACAGCCTGGAGCTTGTCATTTTCTGCAAGATCCATGTCTGCAAAATCCATGCTTGCTGTATTGGTCTTGTCATCGCCCTGTGTCAGCTTGGTGCCCTGTGTGAAGCTCACAACATCCGAAACCGGAACGGTCTCCTCGATGGTGTAAGTGCAGGTTGCAGATTCCAGTGTGACGGATTCCAGCGGTGTGTAGCCGTCTTCCTTGTTGTCGCCGTACCAGAACTGCATCGAAACAGCATCCATGCCCTTTGCGGTGACATATTCCTTGATGTCATCCGGCACATCCCATGTGACATCTGCCCATTTGCCGCAGTCTGTGAGGGTGGTGCCTTCGCCGATCGCGCAGAGGTCATCAATTTCGACATCACTGGTATCCAGCGGGTTGCCGTCTTCGTCTGCGCCGTGCTCATTGTACCAGTAACCCTTCTTGGTATCGGGGTCTTTGCAGTGTGTCAGCCAGTATTCGGAATCGGCAGGCGACTTATATGCAACATTCAGACCGATACCGTACATGAATGTATCCATGTTGGTTTCAGAAGAAACAGAGAAACCGAACGATTCGATTGTGATTTTCTGGTTGGAGTTTGCTGCCGGCAGACCGAACTCATCATAAGTGATCTTTCTGCTGTTGATCGGATCGCCTTCTTTCCATGTGGAAGCACCGGTCTCATCCAGATAAGAATCTTCATCGGAACCGGCGGTCAGCAGTGCACCGATATCATCCGCAGTACCTGTCAGCGTGGTTTTGAGTGTATAGGTGCCGTCGCCGTTGTCTGTCATGGTATGGGAACCGCTTTTTTCCGCGCTGCTGCTCGGTGTTGTCGGGTTGGTTGAGGGGCTGCTGCTTTCGTTTGCAACAACCTTGTCGAGTGTCAGGGTACCGGAACTGTAGTAGTTGCGGAATTCGAATTTGCCCGGATATTTATCCGATTTGGGTGTGTAGCTGAGTTTGTACTTTGACAGATCCACTTTGATCGGTGTGGAAACATTTGCTTCCAGCGTTGTTTCAACGCCGCCGCCGTCGCCTTCCACGAACTTGCCGTTGAGCATTTCCAGCCAGTACGGATCAACCGATGTGCCGATACCCATGCCGTAAGTGAAACCGCCGGCTTTGGATGATGTCACATAGAACGTCAGCGATTCTACCGGTGAAGATGCAGAACCGAAGTCTGCAAAATAGCCGGTATACTTACCGTCAACCGCGATTCTCTCCCCCACTTTCACGGTTGTTGCTGCCGAGACCTGCATTGCAGGAAACGTCAGTGCAGATGCTGCCATGATGGTTGACAGCGCGGCAGAAAGGAATTTTCTGCCAATGGTGTTTGTGTGCATAGATATACCCCTTCCTATCGGGCTTTTATCAGCCCGTTAATATCTTCATCATACCATAATAATATGAATATTCTGTGAATTTTTGGTATTGCTGACAGAAAAAATTGAACATGTGCCCCTTTTTGATGGTAAAAGATCATTCTAATTCAAATTTCAGGCAAAAAATTTTGAAAAGCTCTTTACTTTTACAGACTAATGTGTTAAAATAAACTTACAGCAAACCGTTACCGACTGATAAGGAGGCTTGTTCCATGTTCAAACCAATGGATACCGAACATCTGAATGACTTATATGAAGCTTTTGCCGTGCTCGAAACTGCAGAGGAGATCGCTATGTTTATGCAGGATCTCTGTACACCGCAGGAGCTGGTTGCCATTGCCCAGCGCTATCAGATCGCAAAGCTTCTCTCGGAAGACTGCCGCTATGCCGAGATCGTGGAGAAAACCGGCACCAGTACCGCTACCATCAGCCGCGTAAACCGTTCATTGAGCATGGTCAGCTCCGGCGGCTATGCCATTGTCTTTGACCGGCTCCGCAAAAAGAAAGCTGCTGCGGAAAACGGAGAAGCGGCAGAATGAGCAGTTACGGCGTTTTTGCGCAGTATTATGATGCTTTGACCGAGAATGTGCAGTATGCAGAACGTGCAAAGCAGCTTCACCGGCTGCTGGTGAAATATGAGCGTCCGGATATGCCGGAACAGATCCTGATTGATCTTGCATGCGGCACAGGCTCACTTTCTGAAGCACTTTCCAGACTCGGCTGGGATGTCATCGGCATTGATTCTTCTGAGGAAATGCTCAGTGAAGCGCTGGATAAAAAATATGACAGCGGCTTGCCGATCCAGTATCTCCGGCAGGATATCCGGAAGCTCGATATGTACGGCACGATCAGCGCCGCAGTCTGTACGCTGGACAGCCTGAATCATCTGGCATCTGTTGATGACCTGAAAGCGGTGTTTTCCCGCGTCAACCTCTTTTCATATGAGGGAGCGCTGTTTTTGTTCGATGTCAATACCGCTTATAAGCATCGGTTTGTGCTGGCAGATCAATGCTTCGTTTATGAGCTGCCGGATGCGCTTTGTATCTGGCAAAACCATTTGCAGGATACTGCGCCGGATTATCCGGTCACCATCCAGCTCGATTTCTTTGAACATCTGGACGGCAGAAAGTATCTGCGGGATTCCGAGGAGTTTACGGAACGGATCTATCCGCCGGAAACCATCGAAAGGCTGCTTGCCGAAACCGGCTTTACGCTGCTGGAAGTGCTCGACGGCGATACATTTGCCGCACCGACGGAAACAACGCAGCGTCTGCTTTATGTTGCCCGTGCAGCCGGCGGACAGCAAATGTCGGATGCGTGACGGTGCATCATCCTTTTTATAAATGACAATGCCCGATGCTGTGAGGGTGCAGCATCGGGTTTCGTATATATATAAGGAATATGCAAAGAATTGCCATATCCGGGTGCTTGACAGAAAATGCAGCGGTGTGTTATAATTATATGATAGGCTTTTGAGAGCCAAACACTGGAAAGGATGTGTTTTCATGGATTTTACGCCGCTGTTTGAGCAATATCCCTTTTTTCGGGAAGCCGCAACAGCTTTCGTTGTGATTTTTGTTGATATCTGTGCACTTGTGATCCTGATCGCGGCGGGCAGAGAACGCAGGCGCGGCGACCGCCGCTGGGCAAAGGAAGCCAGAGGATATATGCTTGCATGCAACGGGCAATATTATCCGCTGGGTGCTGCTGAAATTCTGATCGGCAGACATCCCTGCGCCGACATTCGCTTTGAAGATACTGAGATATCACGTTTTCATGCGCTTTTGACGCTGTCAAACGGAAAATGGCAGATCGAAGACCTCGGTGCACAGAACGGTGTTTCCGTCAACGGCAGACGCATCGGCAGACCGTGCACGCTCCATCAGAATGATACCATCACGATCGGAAAAAGACGGTTGACCGTGATCAAAGGCGACGGAAGGAGTGTGGCATAATGGCAAGATCCTCTGTAAAACCCGTCTCGCATCCCTTTTTGCTGCTGCTGATCCTGCTTGCACATGCTGCCATGATCGGGCTGGTGATCTTATCCTTCGGCATCAATGCGGAAGTAATCAAACTGGCAGCCGCCGTCCTGACAGCCGATCTTCTTGGTTCGATCGTGCTGCAAATCGTACAGCGGGAAGCATGCACGGTGGATACGGTGCTGCTGTTGATTATCGGTATGAGTACCATTTATCAATCCTGCTTCGGCGGATTGGAGTTTGCTTGGAAGCATTTTGCATTTGGCGCGGCATCTTTTTTGATGTGCCAGATCTCCTATGCCGTGACGCGCAATCCTTATCGTGCTGAGCGCTGGAAACCGGTCTGGTATGTGATGTTTTTCCTGCTGGTTGCCTGCATTTTGTTCCTGACAGGTACGCGCAGCATGTGGATCGACCTGGGCTTTATTACCATTCAGCCTTCGGAATTCGTCAAGCCGGTCTTTGTCCTGATCTGTGCGAGTTCCATTCGGACACAGCTCAAAAAATCAGAGATCGCGGGCGTGCATTTTGTGCCGGATAATCTGATGCTGCTGCTTTGTACCGGTGTGATCGCTGCACTCCAGTGGTGGTGCCGTGACCTCGGTTCGCTCCCGACATTCGTTGCCGTTGCAGGCTGCGGCATGCTGCTGCGGTTCTGCTATCTGCGTGAGAAAATGTCGCTGCGTCTGATCGTGTTTCTTGCGGCATGCGGCGTGGGCGCTGTGGTCTTTGCATGGAAGCTCGCTCCGGAATATGTGCAGGAGCGTCTGCATTCTGATATCTGGTCGGATATGTCCGGCACCGGTTATCAGCAGGTCAAGGCGCTGACGGCGATCGCGGACGGCGGCTGGTTCGGAAAAGGTGCCGGAAACGGCAGTCTGATCCACGTTGCAGCATCCAGAACAGATATCGTTTTTTCGGCAATCTGTGAAGAATGGGGCTTGTTCACCGGTTTGATGACCGTCATTCTGGTGCTGTTCCTGCCGGCAGCGATTCTGACCGTTCCGCCGCGCAGTTATTATCATTCCGGTCTGGCACTCGGTGTTGCAGCCGTATTTATGGTGCAGATGACGCTGAATATCTTCGGCTCATGCAATCTGATCCCGTTTACAGGTGTTACGATCCCGTTTATCTCACAGGGCGGAAGTTCTATGCTTTCCAGCGGGATATTGGCAGGATTCCTGAAAGCAGCGCAGGCACCGGTTCTGACAGACCGTCTGCCGAAGAAGGGGGGACAGTAATATGCCAGTCCGAAGAGAACCGCGTCCGCGCAAATTGCAGCGTCCGCCGATTCCGGAGCTTGATATTTCTGCACCGCGCAGCATGCGCAGAGCCGGAAAGGGTACCGGGCTGCTGCTGACGGCATTCGGTGCCGCATTGATCTATCTTGCGTATACGCTGGTCACACAATCGCCGGTTTATATGGCAAAATCCGGAAAAGCAACTTACGGCAAGGTGTTTGACCGCACAGGCGATGTGCTTTTTGACGGTACACAGCCGCTGACGAATTATCAGTGGGGACAGTTTTCCGATGTCGGCAATCTGATCGGCGATACCAGCGGACAGATGTCGAATACCATTGTTTCCAGAAATATCGACGCGCTTGCAAATTATACCTTTTCTTACGGAAATAATGCGGGAACGGCTTCCCTGACGACCACACTTTCCCATTCTGCAAACCGCGCCGTATTCAATGCATTCGGCTATAAAAACGGCACGGCGATCGCGTATAACTGGCAGACCGGTGAGGTGATGGTCTGCGTCAGCAAGCCGTGTGTCGATATTGTGCAGGGATATGAAAATGTGGATTCGATGCCGTCCGGCAGCCTGCTCTGCAAAGCGTTCAGTCCGATCGTGCCCGGTTCGACACAGAAAGTTTCCACTTTGCTGGCTGCATATCAGAGTGCCGGTGTCGATACGATCAATGCACTGGAATACAATTGCAGCGGCGCATGGACAAATGCAAACGGCGATGTGATAAAATGTCATCAGGGCTATGGACACGGCACACAAAATCTGCCGACTGCCTTTGCAAATAGCTGCAACCCATATTTTGCACAGCTCGTGCAATCGGGGGTCGTGCCGCTTTCGGCGATCATCAGCGCATATACCAAAATGGGCTATGCCGTGAACGGCGAAAAGGCTGCAAGCATGGAGCTGAACGGGATCGTCATTCCGGCTGCATCAACGGTTTTGAAAGATAATACGCAATTTGAAACACAGTGGGGTGCACTCGGACAGGGCAAGACACTGGTCAGCCCGTATCAGTTGATGCTGTGGCAGGGGGCGATCGCAAACGGCACGGGCAATGCGGTCAAGCCTTATCTGCTTGCTTCGAAAACATCTCCGAAAGGACATGAAACAAAACTTGCATCGCGTGCCGATACAGGCGAAATGTTTACGCCGGAATCGGCACAGGCAGTACAGAATGTCATGACGCAGAATGTGCGTGAGCACTACGGGACATTAAGCGGCTATACCTGCGGTGTCAAAAGCGGTACGGCACAGGTCAATGACAACGGCAAAGAATATGAAAACTCTTTGCTCGTCGGATTCTGTCTGGATGAACAGTGTCCGGTCGCATTTTGTATTGTCATTGAGGAACGTGAAAGCTGGGATGTCACCACGGCGCAGATCGCAAGAACGCTGCTGGATGCTGTCAGCGCCGCACGTTCCTGAGCACAATATTGAGAACAAGAATGGAACAGGGGGAAATTTATGAGCCGGTTGGCTTTGGTCAGATTGGGCATGACAGTCGGTGCAATGCTGCTGCTTTCTTTTACGGCGGCAGCAGCGGCATGTATTTCCGGTCAGAACGGAATGACGGCTGCGGCTGCGGAAGCAGAATCCGAGAAAGTGAATCTTTATGAAAATATACCGGTCACCGGTTTCCGGGTATCGGGGATCTCCCCGCAGACAGATACCGGTCTGGATTATGTGGATTGGTGGTACAATCCGCGGGAAGACTGCCGGTATATTTTTCTGCCGGCAACTGCCGACCGCCGGAATCTGACGATCACTTATGAGGCAAAAGGCGCACTCAAGCTGGATCGGATCCCGGTCAATTCCGGATATGAGACAGCGCTGCTCAGTCTGAAAGATTGCTTTGCCATTACCGTCGGGGATCAGGATTGCGGGGAAGTCCGGGTGATGCAGTCAACGCTTGGCTGTGCGTATCTGGAACTGGAATCCGGCAGCATTGACTATATTGACGGGCATCGTTACGGCAATGACCCCGGCACGGCATTGATGCTGGATGCGGACGGAAACGTGCAGTATTACGGTGCGATGGAAAAATTCATGGGGCACGGCAATTCTTCATGGGATTACAGCTTCAAAAAGCCGTATAATCTGAAACTGGAGCAAAAAGCATCTCTCTACGGCATGGGCAAGGCAAAACGCTGGGCACTCATCAGCAATTTTCTGGATCAGGCGATGATGCGGAATACAGTTGCGGTCGAGACAGGCAGACAGGCTGGATTGGATGTCAGTTTGAATTCGGAATATATCGACTTATTTGTAAACGGTTCTTATCGCGGTACTTATCAGCTTTATGAACGCCCGCAGATCCAGAAACAGCGGATCAATATCCGGAATCTGGAAGAAGAAACAGAAGATCTGAATGAAACGGATCTTTCCAAATTGAAGCGGCAATTGGTGGGCGAAAAGTATCAGCCGGATTCTTATCACTATTATGATGTGCCGAATGAACCGGCAGATCTGACCGGCGGCTATCTGCTGCAATTCCAGTTTGCAGGACGCTCCGGCAAATCGGATTTTATCACATCCCGCGGACAGTGCGTGCAGATTTGCAGTCCGGAATATGCGTCCAAAGCGCAGGTCGAGTATGTTCGCACAATGGTGCAGGAGCTCGAAGATGCTGTGTTTTCGGATGACGGCTATAACAGCAAAGGCAGGCATTTCAGCGATTATGTGGACGAGGATTCCCTCATCATCGGATATCTGATACAGGAAATGATGCTGAATCCAGACGGCCTTGCAACCAGTTTTTATTTCTATAAAGACAGCGATGCACGCGGTGACGGAAAGCTGCATTACGGCCCTGCATGGGATTTTGACCTTTCCTGCCTGAACTTCTCCCGTGCCGTCAAGGATCAGAATGATGTTGCACACGGAACGATGAATCTGGAAGATTATTTTGCGCGGTATATGCCGGCTACATCTGCCGATCCGAATGCAACGGAAGAAAGCTCGACCATCGGATATAGCTGGATGAGCAAGCTGTTTGAAAAGCCCGCATTTTTGCAGCGGATCGCGGAGATCTACTATGAACGGTTTGATCCGTTTCTGGTGGAAATGACGGATCAGGAGCATCCGGAACATTCGCTGATCGCACAAACGGCTGAAAAGCTGGCAGCATCTGCGGAGATGAATAATGCACGCTGGCATATGTGCGGCGATAACTCTAAGCCGCTTGGACCGGTCAATGGCTATGATTATGCGGAATGTGTGGAGTATTTGCGGCGCTATTTTGAGAGCAGACGACCGTTCCTGCACGATCAGTTTTTATTGGAATCGACCGTGACGCAGGCAAATCTTTTGCAGCAGACAGTTGATGCAATGGATCTGACGAAATATGCAGAGGCAGAACAGGAAACCATTGCGGCGCTGCTTGCAGATTATCAGACGCAGATCGCAGCAGCCGAAACACCGCAGGCAGCAAAAGAACTGCGGGAACAGGCAGAATCTGAACTGCAAGCCATTCCCGAAGCGGCACTTTTCGGCGATTTTGACCGAAACGGTGCTGTGGAAGTGCTGGATGCGCAGGCGGTTCTGATGCATTATGCGCAGACACTGGTCGAGATCGGGGAGCCGGTCTCCGCAACACAATTCCGAAACGGCGATGTGGATCAAAACGGTTCGCTGGATGCCGTTGATGCAATGTATATTCTGACATATTGCAGTGAACAAATGGTTGGGAATGCGTTTACGCTCCCGATTGGATAAAAGCCGCCCGCAAACGTCTTTCTGATGGATGCGGGCGGCTTTTTGTGCGGATACTGCGTACATATCATACAAAACATATATGCATACGATAAAAATAACAAAGCAAATCTCCGATTTTGCAGCGTTAGACTAGCATTCCTATAGGATATGTGGTATAATATGCAATGTCAATCGCATTTGCGATATCAATATTCTACTGGAAAACGGAGGATTTCCCATGAAAAACAAATTGTATCCGATTCTCAATGCCGCTGTCGCAGCGTTCACCCTGATCGGGATTCAGACGTTTCTGCACCCGTGCCGTTCTGAAATGCCGATGGGTTGTGTCCGCACAGCGCATGCAGCGAGTGGTGTTCTGGCAGCCGCAGTTTTATGGAGCATCCTTTTGCTGGTGTTCCGGAAGAAAGCCGGCACAGTCGCACTGACCGTTCTGAACGGACTGACCGGTGCTGCATTATTCTTTGTGCCGCTGCTTGGACATTGCGGCGGTGCGGAAATGGCTTGCAATCTCAGAACGATCCCGGCAATCCGCATTTCTGCACTGGTGATCGTGCTGCTGGCGGTCATTTTCGGCGTTGCCGGTGCTTTGAAGCAGAAAGGAACTGCTAATGCATGAGCATCGGTATGCCCTGCAAGTGATCTCGCATCAAAAATTTCGCAGTATTATCGTGTTTCTGCTGGTGTTTATCACAACTGCCTGTGTGTTCGGAAACAGTTTGTTTACATCGAATTTGCAGGCAGGCACAGAAAAACTGCGCGGCAGGATCAGCGCGGATCTGATGGTCGTGCCGGCAGAATATATGGATTCGGCAAAAGATATGCTGTTTCGCGGGACTGCTTGTACGCTGTTGTTTCCCTCTGATGTGGCAGCGCATGCCGCAGATGCAGAAGGGATCGCGGCGGTCAGCCCGCAGCTTTATCTGGAAACGCTGGCGTTTAGCTGCTGTACGGCAGGCGGCTTGCAAATTGTCGCTTATGACCCGAAAACGGATTTTTCCGTCCGGCAATGGAGCCGCAAATCAACGGAACTGCGTGCAGATGAAGTGCTGGCGGGACATGCGGGCGGCTTTACAAAAGGCGCATCGGTCGATCTGTTCGGCAAAACTTATACCGTAGCTGAGGTGCTGGAAGAAACCGGCATGGGCTATGACCAGAGTCTCTTTCTGACATATGAAGCGGCAAATGCCATCACCGGTTCGGCAGATTATGCCTATATGTTCGGCGAACGGCAGGATCTGATCTCCATGCTGCTGGTGAAAGCGGATGCGCAGACAGATCTTTCTGCGGCAGAGAAGGCGCTTGCAAGTCAATTGCATTCGGATGCTTTGTCTGTGTATGCCGTTGATGAAATTGCGGATGAACTGAGCCGGCAGCTCCGCACATTTGCAGGATTCGGCAGGATCCTGAATCTGTTTTCGGTTTTGCTTGCCGGTGTTGCGCTGTTTGCGCTCGTCACGCTGACCTTCCATCAGCGGCGCAGCACAGCCGGCAGCATGCTTTCGGTCGGAATACGGAAAAGCACGATCCTGCGTATGTTTTTGGCGGAATATCTCTGGCTGTTTCTAGCCGGAACGATTGCAGGATTTGTGCTTGTCGGCATTGTATTTCTGCCGCTGCATGATGTCATCAAAACCGCACTCGGCATGCCGTATAAGCTGTTATCGTTTGCAGATGCGTGCAGGATCAGCTTCAAAACGGCTGCTGTGAATCTGCTGATGCTGGCAGTCGCCTTTTCATATACATTTGTTCGGATCATGAAAACAGAGCCGGCTTTGCTGACGGGGGAAACCACATGATAGAAGGGATCAATCTTTCCAAATCATTCGGCGCAAGCGGTTTGCAGCCGGTCAGCTTCACGCTGCATGACGGCGAATTGCTGTGTATTGCGGGGGAATCCGGCTGCGGAAAAACCACTTTGCTGAATATCATTTCAGGCATGCTGAAACCCGATACCGGCACGGTTCTGGTCAACGGTACCGATATCGGAACGATTTCGGAGCATGAAAAAACGGCGCTCCGTGCGCATACGATCGGCTATATGATGCAGGGGAATGTCCTGCTGCCGGATTTTACCGTATTGCAGAATATCGACATGCCTGCGCGATTTGCGGGCAAAAATCCGACACCGGAACAGGGGAAGCAATTGGCAGAACGTCTGCATATTGACCATCTCCTCGGGGCATATCCGTCTTCGCTTTCGGGCGGGGAATACCGGCGTGTGATGCTCGCACGGATCCTGCTGCTGGATCCGCCGATCATTGCAGCAGATGAACCTACATCCAATCTGGACAGCGGGAGTGCAGCGATCGTGCGGGATCTGCTGCTGGAAGCGAATCAAAGCGGAAAAAGCATCCTCATTGCAACGCACGATCCCATTTTGCTGCGGGATGCGCCTGCCTGCCTGACGCTTTCTGCCGAAGCATAAATCTCGATTGCAGCCGGATCATAATGAAAGGCACATGTTTCAAGCCGGAACATGTGCTTTTTGTTATTCTGCAAACAAATCCCTGTTTACCTATAGGAATTATGAATTTATATTGCTTCATTCGTCACAGGCGCATAAATTTTATACAAAACGCAGAACCTTTAATTCCTATCAAAATAATATGAGAAAAGGCTTGACATTTCGGACTGTTTGTGCTATAATCATACCATTCCTATATGAATTAAAGATAAAGGAGCGATTACGATGTGTGCAAAACAAAATGAAGCAATTTGCAGAAGCTGTGCGGATTGCGGTGTAATGAACTGTCTGAGCAGAAAGGGCGCTTATCCGGAATTCTGTCCGACTGCCGCGCTTACCGATGAGGAAATTGATGAAGTGGTGAAGCTGTATACTTCCAACCGGACGAACCGGAAAGTTGCAGTTGCATCTGCGGAGATCGAAGGCGAGTTTTACGGAAAGTATACCCGTGTTGAGGAGATCATCGAATTTGCCCGCCGCATCGGTGCAAAGAAAATCGGCATTGCGACCTGTGTCGGACTGATCGAAGAAAGCCGCATTTTTGCGCGGATCCTGCGCCTGAACGGTTTTGAAGTCTACGGCGTGAGCTGCAAAGTCGGTTCTGTCAATAAAACGGATATCGGCGTTGCAGAGAAATTTACCTGCATCACGGGGCCGGTGATGTGCAATCCGATCATGCAGGCAAAGCTGCTTGCAAAAGAAAAGGTTGATCTGAATGTTGTGGTCGGATTGTGTGTCGGCCATGACAGCCTGTTCTATAAATATGCCAAGGGTCTGACCACCACGCTGATTACCAAAGACCGTATGCTTGCGCATAATCCTGCCGGCGCGTTGTATCAGGCGCGTGCTTACTATAAAAAACTGCTGCATGCACCGGTTGGCGCAGAGCTGGATCGTTCCAAGCTCTCACCGGGTGCTGATACAGAAAAGGAGTAATCAATCATGAAATGGATTCGTCCGCTGCTGCTGCTGGGTTCTTTGGCAGCAGCAGAGATCATTGCATTTGCCATTCCGGATTCGCCCAAGCATCAGACGGCAGCGCATCCTTATTTTGCGATCCTGCTGCTGCTGATCTCTGCTGTTTATTTGATCGGCGTATTCGTTAGCAGAATGAAGCAGAAGAACAGCAAAGAACCGCCGGAGCATCCGGTTTTTTACCGTGCACCGTTTCTTGCAGGCGTATTTCTGTTTTTGAATCTGCTCAATTTGTTCACGGTGAAAACCGCGATTTTTCCGGTGCTGTATTTCCCATCGCTGGATCGTGTGTTTGGTACGCTGTTTGAAGACCGTTCCCTGATCCTCAAGTGCATCGGGTTTTCGACCGGCATTCTGCTGAAAGGCGTGTTCGGCGGATTGGTCATCGGCTTTATTATGGGCGTTGCGGTCGGATTCAGCAAAACGGCTGCTTATTGGATCAATCCGATCATCCGCATTCTCGGCCCGATCCCTTCCACGGCATGGATCCCGGTTTTGCTGGTCGTGTTTGCAGAGGCACGGTCTGCAAGTGCTTTCATCATCGGTATTTCGGTCTGGTTCCCGACGGTCGTGCTGACATCCAGCGGCATTTCCAATGTGCGGAATTCTTATTTTGAAGTTTCGTCCACACTCGGCGCAAACACATGGCAAAGGATCGTAAAGATCGGTATTCCGGCAGCAATGCCGAGCATTTTCCTTGGATTGTTCAATGGCATCTGCGGTTCTTTTGTGGCTCTGATGACCGCGGAAATGATCGGCGCAAAATACGGCATCGGCTGGTATGTGCACTGGCAGAAAGAAATGATGGCTTATTCCAATGTTTATGCAGGTCTGATCGTCATTGCAGTGCTGTTTTATGTGATTATTACTCTATTGTTCAAGGTGCGTGACCGCATTTTGAATTGGCAGAAGGGCGTGATAAAATGGTAGGAACAATTACATTCAAGGAAGTGCGCAAAACCTTTACCCGTTCAGACGGCGAAAAGGTGAATGCACTCAACGGCGTTGATCTGGAGATCGAAAAGGGCAAATTTGTCTGCCTGATCGGCCCCTCCGGCTGCGGCAAATCGACGATGCTGCGGCTGCTTGCGGGTCTGGATACGCCGACTTCCGGAACGGTGTTCATGGATGACCGCAAGATCACAAAGCCGGATTACGACAGGGGACTGGTGTTTCAGGATCCGAATTTGTTCCCGTGGCTGAATATTCATGATAATATTGCATTCGGATTAAAAGTGCGGCATCTGTTCCGTTCGCATAAGGAAGATGTCGGGGAATATATGGAACTTGTCGGGCTGAAAGGCTTTGAGAAATCATATCCGCATCAATTATCCGGCGGCATGTGCCAGCGTGCATCCCTTGCGCGGGCGCTGATCGGACATCCGCAGGCGCTGCTGCTGGATGAGCCGCTTGGCGCACTCGATGCCTTTACCCGTATGAATATGCAGGATGAGCTGCTGCGCATCAAGAAGGAGAAAAACATGACGATGGTCATGGTGACGCATGATGTGGATGAGGCTGTTTATCTCGCTGACCAGATCGTGGTGATGTCGCCCAGACCTGCAAAGATCGAGCAGGTGCTGGATGTGAAACTCTCGCACCCGCGTGACCGCAACAATCCGGAATTTATCCGGCTGCGGAGTGAGATTCTGCGTATATTGGATTTTGCAGGCAAAGAGCCGGCAATTGAATATAATATCTGAAGGAGTATTTTTATGAAGATCAAGAAGCTTTTGGCAGTTGCTGCATCGGCAGTTCTGCTGCTGACAACGGTTTCCTGCGGCAATGCAGCCACATCGGAAACAGCCGCAGAAAACGGCGGTGAAGGGGAATATGTCTTGAAAGTCGGCGAGGTGCAGGGTGCACTTTGTCACGCACCGCTGCAAATCGCAATGGAAAACGGTTATCTTGATGAAGCCGGCATCAAGTGGGAGCGTGTGGATTTCGGCAGCACGGATATTCAGGCTGCACTCGGAGCCGGAACGATCGACTGCGGATTTGGTCTGGTCGGCAAATTTGTTCAGCCGATCGAAAACGGTTTGAACATGGTCATCACTGCCGGCATGCATACGGGATGCACGAAGCTGCTGGTCAAAAAGGATTCCGGCATTTCTTCGCTTGCAGATCTCAAAGGCAAGAAGATCGGCGTGGCATCGCTTGCAAGCTCGGAAGCGGTGACGGCAAAACGTGCGCTTTATGCGGCTGGATTTGATATCTCCGCTGAGAGCAAAGATGTTGAATTTCTGGTGTTCAAGACCACCGATCAGCCTGCTGCGCTGCAAAACGGTGCCGTGGATGCCATTTGCACGCCCGATCCGGTTGCAACACAGGCAGAGCATGAATATGATCTGAATGCGCTTTTGGATACCGCAGCCACAGAGCCTTATGCATCGGAATATTGCTGTGTGACATTCGTATCCACAGAGCTTGCGGATCAGCATCCGGATATTGCGGCGAAATTTACAGATGCCTGCCTGAAAGCATCGGCATGGGTGGCAGCGCATCCGGATGAGACTGCAAAAATCCAGATCGAAAAGGATTATGTGACCGGCACGCCGGAAGATAATGCTGCGATCCTGAAAACCTATCAGTTTAATCCGAGTGTACAGGGCGGCTATGATGCGCTTGTGAACGTCACACATGATTTGAAAGAGATCCACATGCTGAAAGACACCACGGATGAGAATGCTTTGATCGAGCGTTCGTTCCGGTTCTTTGAGAATGTTCCGGACAGCTATCAGGTTTCCGGCGATACCTTCACACCGGTGAACAAATAATTGCAAAAAAGATGATCGGAAACATGGAATTGTGTTTCCGATCGTTTTTGTATAGAAACTGAAACCGGAGACACCAAGTGCCTCCGGTTTCCTCTACCTTCTAATTCTTCCCGCGAAACTGCAATTTCAAATTACGGAGCAAGTTCCGCTTCCGAGATGATTTTTGCGATAAACTTCAGAACCTTCACAGCGTCATCTCCGTTGATCGAAGAATCTGCAACGACATTTGCATTCAGCAATCCTTTTTCCGTGATTTCCGCTGTCGCATCTTCAGCACCGAAACGGCAGATAAGCACAGCATCGGAAACATCCACATCGCCATCGCAATTGGCATCGCCCCACTTGATTTGCCTAGCCGGATCAGTCGTGACCGTTGTGGTGGTTGTCGTGACCGGCTTGGTGGTCGTTGTGGTTGTGGTTGTGACAGTTGTCGTAACCGGTTTTGTGGTGCCGGGTGTAGGCGGGTCAACGATGGTACCTTCGCCGCCGTTGGATTTCTTGCCGCCGTCGATGTTGGAGCCTTCTGTAGCTGAATAGCTCTTATAGAACTCGGTGACAGAAATACCGGTATTGTTCAAGCCAAGCGGACGCTGGTGATCCAGACCGATATATTTGCCGGTTGTCTGGGTCTGCCAAAGCGCCTTTTCAAAGAGCTTATATTTGTTTTCTTCCCATGTAATGGTGGTGTGCTGATTGGTGGTGTCATACATGAAGCCGGACCAGAGTCCGCCGGTATCGCCGGAGTTGGTGTTCAGGCACCAGAAGGTGTGGTTGATGTGGTGATTGATCATGTAATCGCGCAGCAGTGTCATCCATTTCTGGTTTTCTGCGCCGTCCATAAATCCGCCCCACTCACCGATCAGTTCCGGAGCGATCTCCTCTTTGTTGATGTATGCCCATGTTTCATACCAGTAATCATCGAGCAGAGTCTGTTCGGTGAAATCCTTTTTGAACCATGTCTGGTCATAAACAGAAGGACCGTAGTCATGCGGGGAATAAACGATCTGGGAAGTACCGTGTTCAGGCTTGATCGGGTATTTACGAGCGCCTCTGAAGTTGCCGCCCCACCATGCACCGATATACGGCGAATTGTCTCTGCGGTCAGGCATACCCCAGTAGTCGCCTTCCATTGCACCGCTCATAGACTGCTCAACGCCTTCGATGAAGATCAGCGCATTCGGGTTGACATCAAGGATCGCATCTGCACATCTTGTTGCAGCATATGCCCAGTTGTTTTCGTCCTTCGAGCCGTCCCACTTTGCAGCCGCTTCACCTTCCTGACCTTTACCGTGCGGTTCATTTTTCAGGTCATAGCCGATCAGTGTATCGTCATTCTTATACTTGTCCGCCATCCAGACCAGAGAGTCGATCCAGACATCGGTGGTCACGCCGGCTTTGCCGTACCACAGATTATAGTTGTGACCGGAGTTATCGGTATGCGGGCTGTGAATGTCGATAAATGCTTTAATACCGTACTTTTTGCACTTGCCGAGGATCACGTCGAAGATTTCTTCACTGTTCTTGAGTGTCTTGCCGTCTTCCTTGACAAAATCAATATTGATCTTGCCGAATTTACCGGCAGGGATGATGCCGCCGTTGCCGTCATCCTGATCCACCGGCGGATTATAGGAAGCCTGCACGCTGCCGACCGGATTCGGCTCACCATTCATCCACGAAACGATCAGTTCTGTGGAGATCGGGAAGCGAATGACATTGATGCCTCTGTCCGCAACTTCGCTGAGCATGTCATCGCAGTCGCCGCTCCAGAGATAGTGCGGCAGTGCTTCGGTACAGTTCAGACCGAACCAGTTTGCACCGGTCAGCCAGACTTCGTTGCCGTCCTTATCATAAAGGCGGCTGCCGACTGCATGCAGCCAGTCGTCATTTCCGTCGTCGAGAGCTGTTGCAGTCATGGGCGCGGAATCGCCGGTATAGCCGATCGTGCCGGCTGCGGCGATCATCGCTGCCAGACAAACAGACAGCCATGCTCTGTGTTTCATAAAGATTTCCCCTCTCAATATGTTGCGCACCGGAACGGTGCATGATTGGAAACGGCTGCATGCACGGCAGGTTACCCGTTCTGCCGTGCAGCCGTTTGAACCGTGATTCTGCGGGAACACCCGCTTTTGTTGCTGCACCGGAGATTACGGTGCAAGCGCTTCCTCTGAGATGATTCTTGCAACAAATTTCAGGATTTTCAAAGCATCTGCGCTGTTTACGTTAGCATCCGCAACGACATTTGCATTGATCAGTCCTTCTTCCGTGATTTCCGCTGTTGCATCCTCAGCGCCGAAGCGGCAAATAAGCACAGCATCGGCAACATCCACATC
>DMBA01000034.1 GCA_003446315.1 Ruminococcus sp.
GGTTTATCCGTCGGCGCATTTCCGGCATCGAGGTTGGAATTCTCGCCGGAAGCATAGAACTGCGTCAGAGAAAGACCGTTTTTGCCAAGCGGAGTCTGGTGGTCAAGACCGATATACTTGCCGGAATCGGTCTGCCAGAGCGCTTCCTCAAAGAGCGCATATTTATCCGCATCCCATTCCGAGAAGGTTGCATTGAGCAGACCGCCGGTATCGCCGGAATTCGGATTCAGACACCAGAATGTATGGTTAATATGGTGCTTGATCATATAATCGCGCAGCAATTCCATCCATTTCTGGTTTTTGTCTTTATCCATATGGCCGCCCCATTCGCCGATCAGCAGGGGAGCGATATCCTGTTCATTGATATAAGCCCATGTATCGCGCCAGTAGTCATCGAGCAGAGTATCTTCGGTGAAATCCTTTTCGAACCATGTCTGTTTGTAAACAGACGGGCCGTAGTCATGCGGAGAGTAGACGATCTGGCTGGTACCGGAAGTCGGTGTGACCGGATAATCTTTTACGCCGCGGAGATTGCCGCCCCACCATGCGCCGTACCACGGCGAAACATCGGCAGGTGCATTCCAGATATCCGGTGTATCATAGGTATAGCCTTTTTCGGTTTTGGGATACTGTTCCACGCCTTCCACGAGGATCAGTGCATGCGGATTGACGGCAAGAATGGAATTTGCACACTGTTCAGCAGAATATTTCCAGTTGTTTTTCAGCTCCGTGCCATCCCATCTTGCGATATCGGTGGGGCAGGTTGTCCCGTCATAGCCGCGCTTGCCATGCGGCTCATTTTTCAGGTCATATGCAAGGATCGTGTCATCGTTTGCATATTTTTCTGCCAGCCATGTCAGCGATTCGATCCAGTCTTCCCATGTGATCTCTGTGCCCTGTGCGCCGCCCTTTTCTTTAATGGTAGCCATGTCGTCTGCGACTTTGCTGGTTTTCTCATAATACCAGAGTTCATAGTTATGACCGGAATTATGGGAAGCAGGGCTATGGACATCGACGAACGCCTTGATGCCGTATTTCTTGCACTTTTTCATGATGACATCAAAGACTTCCATACTGTTCATTTCGGAGCCGTCTTCATGGCAGAAATCCGGATTGAACTTGTAGCCGTCGGTATTCTTCGGATTCAGACCGGTACAGGAATAGGGCTTGCCGTTCATCCAGGAGATCAGCAGCTCCGTGGAGATCGGGAAGCGGATGATGTTGATGCCTCTGTCAGCGATCTGGGAAAGCAGCACATCGACATCGGCGCTCCAAAGACCGTGCGGGAAGTTTTCGGTACAGTTCATGCCGAACCAGTTTGCACCGGTCAGCCAGACTTCGTTGCCGTCCTTATCATAAAGGCGGCTGCCGACTGCATGCAGCCAGTCATCGCCGGTATCATCGGCGGCGGCTGCGGAAAAAGCCGGCTTGACGGATTCTGCGGCAAAACCGGCAGAACCGCCTGCTGCAATGAGTGCTGCCATCGCAAATGACAGCAGGGCTTTGTTTTTCATGATGAATTCCCCCTCGAAAAATTCATATTTCAGAAAGCGGCGATATCAGGATGCAGTACCCTCTATTCTGCATTGCTGAAGCCGTGTGAACCATAGATCAGAAAATGCCGAAGCGCTTTTTCTCATAGAAAGGCTTTTCTTCTGCGACCAGCTCTTTTGCACGAATGTTAGAAGTGCTGACACAATCAAACGGCAGATCGGAATAATCTGCGCAGTCAGTAGAAACCGCATTGCCGATTGCCTCAAGATCGGTGCTGTCGTCGGCTTCCAGTGCAACGAGCAGATAGCGCTCACCGTTTTCGGTTTCGGGCTTGATGTAAGCCTTTTTGACAGCCTTCTGCTTTTTGAGCACGCCCTTGATCGCGCCGAGCAGATCGTCGGTCAGCGGATCGGTTTCGGGCTCAGCGGAATCGGTCTGTGCCTTAGCAGCTTCCATATCAGCCATTGCCTGACGGAGCAGTTCCTGCTGCTGTGCGCGGGAATTCTCTGCTGCACCGAGTGCATTGGAAGGCTGCTGCGGCTCTGCCTGTTCCTGCTGTGCGCTGGGACGCGGTGCAGAAACGACGATGGAACCGCCGTTATCGCCGATTGCGATGACCTGCTGCCGGACGAGGCAGAGTGCGCTGCCGAACGGATTGATGACAATACCGTTGATATTTTCATTTGCCTTGAGGAACTGATACAGATCCATAAAGCTCATGACAGCGACCTGAAAACGCTCGCCGGGTTTCCGGTTCTTTTTCAGTTCGACCTCATCGGTGAAAGCGGGCATAAACTTTTCATTTTTCGGATTGGTCATGATCTGGAACGCAACGCGGGTCGGGACCTGTTCGCCTTCCTGCGGCGGTTCAGCGGGCTGTTCAATCTGCGCCGGGAGCAGATATCTGGCTTCAATTGCTGCTTTCAGGAAAGCCTTTTCGTGTTCCCGGAAGTTTTCTTCGTTATCTCTGTTCGCAAGATCGACTTTGAAAGTCGCCATTGCGTCCACAAGTGCCGGATTGGTGATCGGCTGCATAGGTTCTGGCATTGAGAATCCTCCTATACTATCTTAATTATTCCGCCGTACAACGGCGTTCAACTTTATTGTACCATATTTCTCAGGAAAAAGCAAGTGATTTTCACCATTTTCACACAAAAAACGGACGGAATCTATTAAGAAACCGTCCGTCTTATTTGCAGGATCCGCCTTGCCGTCGCCTGAAGAATAAAACCCGCTTGAAGCAGGTGGGTATCCGCCTGCGCAGCGCATGCTCCCTTCTACCGCCGAAGCGGGAGGTCTGCAATTCTTAACGCAGAGCATCAGATTCCCTATTCACAGATGTTGGATTATATCAAATCAGACTTGCTCGCACAAGGCAGAATGCTTTGTTGGTATTAGTATATCACGGATGACGAAAAAAATCAATCGGTAAAATTAACCAAAATATTATGTTGATTTTGAACAAATTCACTCAAATTGTTATTCTTCGTCTTCTTCGTCCTCGTCTTCATCTTCGTCCAGACGGGAGATAAAGAGGTCAGCGATCCGTTCATATTCGTCATCGCTCTCGATCGGTTCGAGGATCTCGTTGCCGTCGTCATCGGTTCTGGCGCAAAGCACGACCAGTTCGACTTCACCTTCGAGCAGTTCGGCAGGGTTTTCGATGTGCGGGATCAAAGCGTAGTAGACATTGCCGTCTTCTTCCATCATATCGACCATCTCGAACAGCTTCTCATTGCCTTCCTCATCTACAAGCGTATAGAGATCCGGCGCATCCATCATACCATCCAGTTCATTTGCCATATTTTCGTCAAGCATTGTAAACTCCGTTCCCCGGAATGCATCCGGAACTTATTTGCGAGATTTCGCATATTCTTATTGTACCCGATTTTTCCGAAAATGTCAAGTCTTGGAAGAAAAAGAAAATTTTCACAAGAATTTCAAAAAAAGTTTCCAAAAACTATTGACAAACGACTGAAAGTGTGCTATAATAAGACCATAAGAACAGCAAAGAACCTTCCGAGGCGGAAAGGAACCGATCACAAAGCAAACGAAAGATTCGTGATTTGGAATCTGTTCGCTTCTGTTCCACCTATTCGGAGTCTTGCTCCGGGCTGTTCTTGATAATCGTTACGGTGTTTCCGGTCTGCTGTTCTGAGGCAGACTTCCGGAGTGGCTGAGATGCTATGGTTCAGCCGGGGGTCCTGCCGTAAAATCTGATTCAGAAAGGATGCGTGAGACCAATGGATACAATGGAGATTGTCCCAATCATTGACAATGGCTCGCGCGCAGTGTATTCTGTGTAATCCGAAGCACTCTTTGCATCCGGCTCATGTGACGGTACGCACATTGCAGCCGGATATGCGGGTGCATTTCCGATATGGAAGCTGACACAGAATGCCGCCGGTCGACGGATCGGTGCGAGATTCGCAGCGTGCAGCCGCATTACAGCAGATGGTGAGTATGATGAACTGCAACAGGTGCAGTGACCGGCGGAGATCAATGGGAACGGAAAGACCGGAGATCGGTTGGCCGCCGTGAAAACGATGAACGATGTCAATGATGTGTGGGAAAAGGATTTTTGAACCCCGTGCGGCAAGTTCTAATGCACGAATAGGAATTTGTCAGCTTGGGAATCGTCGGGGACGCAGTTCCGTGCACTGCGGCTGGATTCCCGCACAAGTGCCGAAAGGCATTGATATAGATTCTTTTCTATACCATCACAATTGAATAAAAAATAAGGGGGGACTTCGAACAGGAAGTCCCCTTTATTTTATGGCTGATCGGGTGCTATTGCATTTTTTGATCGCCTGTGATATAATAGTAAGGCATTTACTATATTGGGAGGTTTTCATGATGAATCAAGCAGAAATGATTTTGGCAAATGCAGAAAAGCAGCTTGGCAGTTCCGCCGCCGATGCAGAAGTGCATGCTTTGCACAATGCCGTCAGCAGTGCGGTGATGCAGCAGATCCTGCCGCATTGGAACGATTGCCGCAGCGCACATTTGAAAAACAGGCGTGTTTGCTATTTTTCAATGGAGTTTTTGGTCGGCAGAGCCGTTTATAATAATCTGTATTGTCTTGGACTGCTTGATGATATGGAACAGGCGTTTCAGAAGAACGGCACTTCTCTTTCCGTATTTGAGGAGATCGAAGATGCTGCACTGGGAAACGGCGGTCTTGGCAGATTGGCTGCTTGTTTTCTGGATAGTGCCGCGGCATGTGCCCTTCCGGTCGACGGTTACGGCATCCGCTATCGCTACGGCTTGTTCAAGCAGGGCTTTGAGAACGGCAGACAAGTGGAAACCGGCGATGATTGGTCACAGTTCGGTGATCCGTGGAGCATCCGCAATGAGGATGATGCGGTTCTGGTTTCTTACCGCGGTCAGCAGGTGCGTGCAGTGCCTTATGATATGCCCGTGATCGGCTATGAAACAGACGGTTCGGAGCCGCATATCGGGACACTGCGGCTCTGGCAGGCAGAACCGGTTCGTGCATTTGATTTTCATACCTTCAATGCGCAGGATTATCTCGCAGCTTCGGAGGAAACCGTCTATGCAGAGGATATTTCCCGCTGCCTGTATCCGAATGATGATACCAGAGCAGGCAAGCTGCTGCGCCTGAAACAGCAATATTTCTTCTGTGCGGCATCGCTGGCGGATTGCCTGAAAAAGCATAAGGCACAGTTCGGCAAGCTGGATTCTCTGCCGGAAAAGCTCGCCGTTCAGCTCAATGATACGCATCCGGTGATCTCCATTCCGGAGCTGATCCGGCTGCTGAAAGCAGAAGGGTATTCCTTTGAACAGGCGCTTTCTATGGCGAAAAAGGTCTTTTCTTATACGAATCATACCATTATGCAGGAAGCACTGGAAAAGTGGGACTGCGATCTGGTTGAGGAGATCCTGCCGGAGATCTATGCGATCATGCTGCAAATTTCCGAGCAGCTTCTGGAAGAACTCTATGCAGAAGATTTGCCTGCCGCGCAGATCGAATCGCTCCGCATCATTAAAAACGGACAGGTGCACATGGCAAATCTTGCAATGTATGCCGGCACTTATGTCAACGGCGTTGCAGCGATCCATACTGAATTGCTGAAAACGACCGTCCTGAAAGACTGGTATGCGCGGAATCCGGAGAAATTCCAGAACAAAACAAACGGCATCACACAGCGCCGCTGGCTCGGCGTTTGCAATCCCGAACTGACGGCATTGTTCAGGGAATTGAACGGCTCAGACAGCTTCCTGAAAAATCTGACCGATTTGCAGGCATTGTCCCGTTTTGCGGACGATGCAGCCGTGATGGAACGGTTCCGTGCAGTCAAACAGCAGAAAAAACAGCAGCTCGCCGATTATATCGCAAAAACAGAAGGTGTGCAGATTGATCCGGAATCTTGTTTTGATATTCAGATCAAGCGGCTGCATGAGTATAAACGGCAGCTTTTGAATGCTTTTTCCATCCTTTGGATCTATTACGGCATCAAAGACGGCAGCATTACCGGTTTTCAGCCGACAACTTTCCTGTTCGGTGCAAAATCCGCACCGGGTTATCGCCGTGCAAAAGCGATCATCAAGTATATCAATGAGATCGCAAAGCTGATCGACAATGATCCGGATGTCAAGGGCTTGATTAAGGTGCATTTTGTCACCAATTATAATGTTTCTTATGCGGAAAAGCTCGTTTCTGCGTGCGATATCTCCGAGCAGATCTCGACTGCCGGCACAGAAGCATCCGGCACAGGCAATATGAAAATGATGCTCAACGGCGCTGTGACGCTTGGTACGCTGGACGGCGCAAATATTGAGATCGTGGATGCTGCGGGCAAGGAAAACAATTATATTTTCGGCGCAACTGTGGAAGAAATCGAGCAATTGCAGGATTATTGCAGCCGCGCTGTGATGGCGAAGAATCCGAAGATCGCCCGTGTGGTCAGAAGCCTGATCGACGGAACCGTTTCCGATGACGGAACAGGCGAATTCCGTGAGCTTTATTTTGCGCTGCTGGACGGTGCAAGCTGGCATCAGCCCGACCACTACTATTTGCTGCTGGATCTGCCGGATTATGTGGAAACAAAGCTGCGTGCGCTCTCCGATTACCGGAATTCTGCCGATTTTTCGGCAAAACAATGGCGAAATGCCTGCGCGGCAGGGCCGTTCAGCTCCGACCGGACAATTCGGCAATATGCGGAAGAATGCTGGCATATTTCGCAGATTTGAGTCAAAAACCATGCTTTTTTGCGGAAGAATCGTTTTTTCGATTCTTCCGCAGCTTTTTTCAAGAAATGCTTGACATTTTTCTTTTTTTGTGATATAATAATCATGTTGTCTGGGTGTGGCGCAGTTGGTAGCGCGCTACCTTGGGGTGGTAGAGGCCGCCCGTTCAAGTCGGGTCACTCAGACCAGGAAACGACACAGTTCATTGCGGACTGTGTCGTTTTTCATATGCGCTGCGGGAAATGTTTTGATGTTTTGTATACGGAATGTGCAAAACGGTCAGGCATGAAACCTGACCGTTTTTCTCGTTATTGGATGCGTTTTGATGGATCAGTCGAAGTGTCCGTTGCCAAGCTCATAATTGATGTATCTTGTCAGGAACGAAACCGTGAATTTATCATTGATGAAGGCGCGGAAAGAGTCGTCATTGTAGGTATCTGCCCACCATGAAAGCATATACAAACCGCGAAGCTGGTTGACAAACTTCAGATATCCGGCATCGTTGATATTGACATTGGTGCCGGTCATCGCTTTGACGGTGCGTGCTGCGGTTGCGTTATCAGCGGATGTATAGCTGATATTCGGGGCATGACCTGCAAAGAATTCTTCCAGTCTGTCATATTCAGCACAATGCTGCATCTTCTGTGCAAGACCAAGCAGCATATCATTCGGATATGCGATCATGTGATTGTCAAATGCAGTCTCATAGGTATAGAGCGTTGTGCCGTCGTTCATGAGGTTGACATTTCGCAGGTTATCGCAGTTCTGAATTGCAGTGATGCCTCTGATATTGGTCAGAACTTCATCATGATAGAAATAATTGTCGTTGAAGGTGCTGACAGATGCGTTGTGACGGTAAGAATGGCTCAGCTCGTGCATGGTCGTCCAGGAGAGGATATCGCCGCCGTCGGTGATGTTATCCACCTCGTACTGCGTTGCACCGACACAATAGGAAGTGAAGCCGTATTTTGTCTGGCTGGAGTTGACTTCGTAATTGGCTGCATAGCCCCAGTAAGGATTCAGATCATCATCCATAAAAAGATAGCTGGTGTTCAGTTTTACGCCGGTCAGGACGCTCAGGCTGTTGACATAAACAGCAAGACGCTTTGCCCAGATCTTCAGATTGTTGCCCGGATAGCTGCCCTTTCTCATTCTGACGCAGATGTTATCATATCCGGACGGTGTGTTTGCACGGATCAGAACATGATCTGCATAATCAATAGAAGCATATTTTGCAGAATATACTTTCAGATTCGAGACATTCAGCAATGCACGGGTACCGGTTGTGAAGGTGATCTGATTGCCGCGTGTTTCAATGCTGTATACAACGGTATAGCGCTTGGTGGAAGCATTATACTGAACGGATGTGGGTTCATAGGATTCACCTGTGGAAGAAACCGTGCCGCCGTCCTGATAGCTGGTGACGGAGAGCTTGGTTTTGTTCAGGATCTCCTTTGTCATGCCGTTGCCGGAGAGCACCAGTGTGACGGTTGCTCTGTCCAGAATCGGAACGCTGACCTTGCCGGAAGTTTTGACCTCGTGACCGTTGATCGTGGTTGCGATGCTGTTATTCTTGAATGCGGTGAAGTTGGACTGTGAAACGGTGATCTGGCTGTCATCGAAGCGAACTGTGTTGTATCCGTTTGTGCTGGTCATAAACGGCTGCGCAGCACTTGCGGTGATCGAATTGCTGAGTGCGGAAACAGTCGGGCAAAGTGTGACGGCTGCACAGCAGATCGTTGCAATCGCTTTTTTCATATTATACTTTTTCATCATAAAACGCGATCTCTCTTTCATCTCATTGCAGGATCATGATTCTGCGGCTTTATTTGTAAATGATATTGAATAAAATCAATATTGTTGCAACAATCTCAGTATAGCCTGTTTCAGATGCAAAGTCAAGATGTTGACGGAAACATCATGAACTTATCCTAAAATATATTCAAATGTCGAAAATTTACATATAACAGCTTGAAATATTGTGCGATTTATCGGTAACATGGAAGAATAAAATAATTACGATGCTTATGGAATGAAAACACGCACAGTTTGGTTAAATAGAAAATAAATAGATTGACAAATGCATGCTTTCAGATGTCTTTTGCATCCGGTTTCACGCCTTTTGCTGCAATTTGAACAAAATATAAGCAAAAGAAAAGCAGTGCTTCGGTTGACAAAGCGCCGCTGTTTGTGTTATACTAAATAACAGTTAGCGGATGAAAGGAGCCTGAAAATGAGATATGGGGAAAATGTTCCGATGGATAAAGAAACCATTGTGCGGCAGCTCCTTTTTGTCAGCGGGATCCCGATGCAGCATCGGGGCTTTCTTTATTTTCACTCCCTGATCCTTGAAGCGGCATCCGATCCGGAATGTGATTACGAAAAAGCATTGGCGAAAGTTGCGGCGATCTTTGAGATCGGGATTCCGGAACTGGATTGGGTGCTCCGGCATAATTTATACTATGCATGGGAACAGGCAGTCGGCAAAAATCTGGTTTTCGGGGATAAAAGAATGGAACCGGAAGAATTTGTCAGCAGAGTGCTGGAACTGCTGCATCAGTATTATCAACCCGGCAAATGAACACAAAACCGCAGGCTCTTTGTGAACCTGCGGTTTCAGCTTGTAGATAAAGTTCTCTGTTCTCATTTAGAATCACACAAGAGAGGGAAAAGATTGATAATGGGGCACTTCCCCAAACAATGCCAACAACTAAAAGCTG
>DMBA01000197.1 GCA_003446315.1 Ruminococcus sp.
TTGTTATGTATCATCGGCTTCGGAATCTGCGTCAGCCTGTTCCGTTTCCTTTTCTGCCTTTACAAAGAAGACCGTCGTCAGACCTTCATCATGAAGCGCCGTGACAGTTTCTTCTACTTCAAAATCTGTCATACCGTGGTCGATGATGCAAGGGATCATGTTCATTTGTCCGGCGGCATCTTTCGCAGCACGAATCAGCACCATCAGTTTTTCTGTTCCCTGTAAAGAAGAAGGATCATATCTGTGCTCATTGACGACAAACGGATTCTGCATATCGGGATCAATCCGGATGACGGCATATTTTGTTTTCAGCGCAGATACGTCAAATGCTTCTTCTTTTCCTTCGCTGATTCCTTGCAGATCGACAAACGGATACACATTCGGAGAAGCCGCTGTCATCTCGTTCAAAACAGAAACGAGTGCTGCTTTTCGCTGCTGTTTATCCTCGATCTTATTGCCGAGCAATTCCGCATCGGAACGGAAGAAGTTCGGGAAAATCGTATCCTTGCAGATGATCTGCGCAAAACCAGCCTGATCCAGCTCCTCTGCAATTGCAGAAAGATAATCCTTTGCAGCGGGTTCAAACGGACTGAGCCACGGTTTACCGCCCTCAGAGGGCTTATTATCCAGCCAACGGGTGGAGCCTTCCTTGAAAGTATATGATCCATCCATGAATACATTCGGATATGTCTGGTCTTTCAGGGTGCTCATCAGTGCGATGCAATCCAAATGATATCTGCCCACGGCATTCCGGATCTCTCTTGCGGAAAGCACTGCACCGGATGCTGCACCGCAGTCTTTGGCTTTTTGCACTTCTGAGGCATAGAGGAGCTTTCCGGTATCATCCTTGACCGGCAGGATCAGCGCGGTAAAACCGTTTTCGGATGCTTTTTTTGCAGCCGCATCGAGTGTATCCAGATTCTGGAGCACATCGGTATCGGCAAGATATGCAGCTTTCACATCCGGCTCAAACCGTGCCGGGATTGCTTCAGTGGTGGTTGTTGTAGTGACGGTGGTTTCCGTTGTTGTAACAGTCGTCACTGTTGTTGCTGCGGTCGTTTCGGCGGATGCATCTGCCGGCTGTGTTTCAGCGGAAAGCTGCTGAATATCGTCCGTATAATACGGTTCCGGCGTTGTTGTCGGATGCTCTGCTTCCTGATGTACCCGTTCAACGATGGGCCCGATATAATTATATCCCACGAAGACGAGTCCGACAGCCAGCACCAGCATCACGACCGTGCTGAATGCCGAACGCATCGGATGATTGCGGTGAAAAACATGCCGGTTTCTGGCATGATAGGTATATAATTTTCTTCCTTTTCTTCTGTGTTTCACGGAAGATATCTCCTTTCTGGTAAACGGTTAAGCCGGAAGCATACAGGCAGCCGCCATTGCGAGTAAGCCTGCATAAAGATACATGGCACGCCATCCTCTGACCGCATCGGGTACATGTTTTCCGCAGAGTGCCGGTGCTGCGAGTCTGAGCAAAATGCATGCAGCGAGATAGCCGACACCGGAGCGAAGTCCGCAGCGGAAGGCAATTGCAGCCTCATGTGTATAGTCGGTACTCATCAGCACTGTGCCGAGTACTGCACAGGAAAAGGCAGATGCATGGATCTGCGGTGCAATTGTTTTGCTGAGTTTTTTAGACAGTGCAGCGATCAGCAGCAGTAAGAGCATGTCCAGTATGCCGCTGAATATGACACTGCAAAGCGGGAATAACAGCTTTTCAAAGTGTTCCGGCAAATAGGGGCGAACCAGAGCAAGCAGCACGGGATTCACCATGCAAAACAGCAATGTAAAAACGCCGGTGCGCAGCAAGCCTTTTCCGTGCTGTTCCGCAGAAGCGATGGAAGGCAGCCCAAGAATATAGTGAAAGATCAGATTCTGTGTCAGGATCAAAAACAGATCAGCAGCTTCCTGCATTTGCAGCCACCCCCTCACGGTTCCGGAAAACAGATTCTGCCGCAATGCACAAACATGCAAGCAGAACCAATCCGCCCGCAGGCTCTGAAAGAAACGGCAGCGGGGGATGTTCCATGACGGTTTTATGCAGGATCGTGCCGAAGCCGAGCAATTCCCGCGCACCGCCGAACAACAAAACAACACTCCATGTACCGAGCAGATCTGTCCAAACGGATTTCAGGATCTTTCCGCGGGGATAGAACCGGTCATGTTCCGCTGTTACAAGCAAAGAGCTGCATAGCAGCGGTAAATATAATCCGCCGGCATTTTCAGGGAAAAAAGTCGATACAGCAAGTGCAGTCGGGATATACACCAACGCACCAGTTACAGAATACAATAAAATGCGCAGGGAAAAGGGTACTTTGCGCGGGATCACGCCGGTTATGACGATCGTCAGCGCACAGATCGTGAGAAATCCGATACACAAAACAGCAGCGGCTTCCAGTGAATCTGAGAAGGCAGCAAGCGGAGCTGCCAGTATGCCTTCACGGAGAATCAGGCTGCGCAGCCATTGCGGACGTTCCGCCGGTTTCCGTTTCATGGTTTCCGCTTTCCCCTTTCTGTTCAGATCCTGCATGTGTTTTTGCAGGTGCAGTGATCCGCATGACATACCGCAGCCAGATATTCATCGGCGAAAGCAAAATTGTCAGCATGACCGGTGCATCTGTTACATACAGGACTCTTGTGAAAATCATTATGATGCCGGCACTGAAAACGCCGGAAAGCGTACCGGCAAGACCGGGCGGTGCATAATCCGGGTCGCCGTACAGAAAAACAGCGGAAAACAGCATCTGATTGGTCAGTGCTGCACCGATGGCTGCCGGAAGCGGATGCCGCATACCGTCAAAGACCATGCTGCTCATGACGGTAAATCCCATCAGCGGCAGAATGACCCATCCCGATGCAGATCTGCGCAGGATCAGCACCAGCGCGATCACAACAAGCAAAACAGCAGAACAGGTGCCGATCGGCTGATTCGGAAGCCCCAGCAGCCAATCCAGGGGCTTTGCAGAAAAAGTGCCGGTGCGGTTCCATGCATCGGAAACACCGGAGATCAGTTTGTCGCTGTTTGTCTGGAAAAGCGGCAAGTGCGATTTTTCGGCAGGGAATAAGGTCATTTGCAGTTTGTTATTCAACATTGCAAAGCAGTAACCGCAGGCAGCAGCCGGCATGACGGGATTTTCCTTTCCGCCGAAAATCTGTCTGCCGATGATAATTGCAAAAATACAGGACATGATAAGCAGGGAGACAGATACCGTCGGCGGCATCAGCATCAACAGCACAACGCCGCTGATGCCGGCTTCCAGATGATCTGTCTGAAAGGGTTTCCTGCGAATAAACAGAGAAATGCGTTCAGCAGCGAGGGATACTGCAAATGCAATGCCTGCGAGCATCCAGATGCGCATGCCGTATTCATATGCAGCCGTGCAAAGGATCGCAAGCAGCGCTGCTGCGCGATCTGTGATCGCATGCTGTGCTTTTCCGTGCATACGCTCTCCCCTCTTTCTTCATTTGTTTGATTTCTGACGAAAGGAATTCCGTTTATGACCGTAAACCGGCTCTCCGCCTTTTCCGCAAAGGTACAGCTTTCTGCGGAAGAACTTCAAATATTATTGAATGAACCCCTGCAAACGCCGGATTCTCCGCAAATGCTGCGGCTGATCTCTTTCATGCTGATGAAAGCGGAAGCAGCGACCGGCATACCGTTTTCGCAGTTTCCGGTCACGGTGGAACTGCTTTCTGCACAGGACGGCAGTCTTGCTGCTTATTTCACGGCACAAAACGAGCCTGTGGGCAAGTCACCGCAGGCAAAGACCGTCCGGCTTGCCGCACGGTTTCCGGATCGGGAAACGCTGATCTGCTGCTGTACGCTTTTGCAGCAGGAAGCGGAGCAGATCATGGACAGCCGTTTTTATCAGTATCAGGCATTCTGGATCCTGACATTGCGTGTGCAGCGTGCGAAAGCAGGGATCGTGCATCATATTTTGCTGGAATACGGCACACCGTTTCGATTGTCTGCGATGAACCGCGCCAAACTTGCAGAATACGGCATCTGTATCCATGAAAAAAACGCGATCGGGAAGCTGTGTCGGAATATGGGATCAGGCAAACGGTGCCCGAAGGGATGACACAGCCGTTTCGGGATGTTCCGCGCCGAGCAGATAGGAGCCGGCAACCAGATAATCCGCACCGGCTTTTCTGCAAAGCAAGCCTGTTTCCGCGTTGATGCCGCCGTCCACTTCAATATGCAGCGGCAGATGTTCTGCGGTGATCTTCTCGTGCAGAAGCCGGATTTTCGGGAGTACCTGCGGCATAAAAGCCTGTCCGCCCTGTCCGGGGTATACCGTCATCATCAGAATAAAATCTTCCGGCTGCAATATTGTCAGCAGCGGGAAGACGGTTTCCGCAGGCGTATCGGGTGATACTGCGATGCCTGCCGGAATGCCGCACTGATGGATCAGCCGGATGGTCTCGGACGGATCCGAACGGCTCTCAATATGAAATGAGATCATATCCGCGCCGGCGGCAGCGAATCGTTCCGCATATCGGTGCGGTTCCTCGATCATCAGATGTACATCAATCGGAAGCTGCGTGCAGGGACGCAGACTGCTGAGCACCGGCAACCCAAAAGACAGATTATTCACAAAAATGCCGTCCATTACATCGTAATGGAGTGCATCAGCACCGGATGCGGCAACGGTTTCGGCGACATCCGCAAGATGTGCCAGATCGCCGTTCAGAATAGATGCCGATATCATAGCCATACACACTCCCCTTTCTGACCGGAATACAGGTTCCATACAGAATTTATTATATCGCAAATTTTCATTTTCGTCAAGTATTCCGGTCAGTGGGCGGCGGAAAACACCGTTTTCGGAGATGTTCCCAAAAGTTAAAAGTCGGCTCTTTACAATCCTGTGAAAATCATGTATAATAGGATGCGTCACATCTGCGTGCATGATGTTTCACGGTTGCATGTTTTGCTGCCGGAATCCAGATGGACATGCGTTCATCGGATTCATCCGGCATCTTTTGCATAGATTCCGAACGCCGGAAACAGTGCGGAGTATAGATCTTCACATCCGCTTCCGGTTTGGGTTGATGCTGTATGCTCATAGATATTGTTTCAGGGATTCCATATAGGCGTTTTCACGCTTTAAGATCTCATTTCCGTAGTCAATGACATCTTCCGGAAGGTCATCGGTCTGATGCAGCGTTTGCAGAAGCGTAATAATGCCCATATTTGTGCCCTCTGTCATCAGTTTGGCGAGATTGGAATCACTGCGGTCTTTGAGTGTGTGCATGCGGATTCCCATATCCGTGCAGAGTTTTGCCATCGCTGCATCGTCCGGCAACCCGATGCCTGCTTTTGCGAATACACCTCTGGCTTTGCGTTCCTGTTCCTGATACGCAGCCTGTTGTTTTTCCAGCAGTTTTCGAAATTCCGGATGCTTTGTCTCATCTATCACAACCCCGATCGCATGTGCGCCGACTGCGGCATTTTTATAATAGACATCCCATGCTTTTCGGGTATTTTCGCTCATTTGTTTCATGAAAGCTCCTTTCTGCATGCCGGCAGATTCCGGCACAGTTAGTATGCCACGGGAGCTGTAGATTACACATCATTGACGGAGGAAGTATGTATCATTTCGGGAACCATCTTTTACGCGCAATGTTTTGGCTGTTTTTGTCGGAGATTTTATGTCTGATTCTTGCTTTTTCGCTTGCAATATTTCGTTCTGCTGCAATCTCACGCATATTCGGCTTGTTATTCGGGATCACAGCCCATATGCTGTTGATCGGCAACTGCGGCAGAGAAATCGCCGGTACGGACGCAAAACGATACCGTACAGCGCAAAAGCCGGTTTCGTTCTGTCAGCCGCTGCTGCTGTCACTGTTCCTGATGCTGCCTTCATGCATCACATACGGGATCTTATGCCTGCATGCGGACAGTATCCTGTGTTTGAATATTTTTCCGCTGCTGAATGCGCCGTTTATCCAGCTTTACCGCCTTTTGATCGGGAACAAAGAGCCGTTTTCAGCGATCACACAGATCCGGCGTATCTTCATGGCTTTTCCGCCGCTGCTGACGGCGCTTTCTTTCCTGATCGGATATGAAATGCATTATTTGGCAGAAACAGCAAAGATTCAAACCAGCCGTTCCCGTAAATAATGCCGATAGATCGGTGCATGCTGTATATGCGGAGATGATCCGCAGGAAAGGAGCACAGCATGAAACAATTGCGGAGAGCGATCTCATTTGCCGCAGCACTTTGTATGCTGATCCCGCTGTCTGTTTCTGCCGATGGATACGGGCAGGGAAAAGAAAAAGATGAAAAAAACCGTCCGACCGGTGCAGTGACATTTCAGGATGCTTACGGGGAACTCGGTGCATATGCGCTTTCTGAGGATGAAAACAGGATCATTCTGACATTCGATCAGGGATACGAAAACGGTTTTACAGACAGTATTCTGGATACGCTGAAAGAAAAGCACGCAACAGCGATCTTTTTTCTCACCGGTGATTATGCGGAAAAAGAACCGCAGCTTGTGCGGCGGATGATCGCAGAAGGGCATATGCTTGGTAATCACGGTATGACACATGCCGCTGTCCCGACACTCAGTGATGCAGCGCTGGAAGAAGAAGTGCTGAGCCTGCATCAATATGTGCAGGAACATTATCAATATGATATGCAGTATTTTCGGCCGCCATGCGGTGAATATGATGTGCGTGCACTGGCAAAGATCCAGTCACTCGGTTATAAGACTGTGTTCTGGAGTACAGCTTATGTCGATTGGGATACAGCAAACCAGCCGGATCCGGCAGAATCGCTGCAATTCCTGACAGAAGCCGCGCACGGAGGAGCCGTTTATCTGCTGCATTCCGTTTCGGAAACCAATGCGGCGATTCTTGGTGATCTGATCGACGCGCTTCGGCAACAAGGGTTCACTGTCTGAATGCAGCGCACAAACGCAAAACAGATCCCGAATGCAGGCGGATGGCTTGCGTTCGGGATCATTTTATATGTTCTTTCAGAATAATGTGCGCAAAAACTGTATGCCGAAAAACAGGAGAACAGCAAAGCAAACGGAAACCACTGAACCGATCGCAATGATAAACAAACTGTGTCTGTCATAAGCATTTGTGTTTTTTTCATTTTTGGAGATCAACAGCATATAGGATGTATTTTCTTTATAGATCCGGCTTCTGCCAAGCGTTTCGGCAGGAAACAAGCAGGTGTATTTGTTTCCGTCCACTTCATACACTGCGCGGTCATAGCGGCCTTCTTCATCGACATACCGAAAGATCCCGCTGACTTTTTTCCGAAACAGCAGGGAAATATCCGTAAAGAGAAAAAACGCAATGAACAGAATCGCTGTCAATGCAATCAAACCGACCAAAACGATCGCAAGAATTGACAGGATCGTTTCCAGCGGAATGCCGATCAACAGAAGCAGCGCAAGAATGATGACGATAGAAAGAACGATCTCCAGAATCATAAAGACTCCTTTCTGTCAGAAGGTATCTGTTTCTTCCGGTAAAAAAGGTGTCAGTCCCAGCACCTCAAAAGCCTGTGACTGCTGCCACATCTGCGGATTGATCTGGATCTCGAACCCTTCTCCGGGCGCAGTCTGGATCTGTTTCGGATCAAGCTTCGGGATACCGAAGCAGGCAAGCGCATTTGCAATGACCCCGCCGTGTGTAATCAGCGCGACATGCTGAAAATCTTCCTGCATCATCTCCAGCAGGATCCGGTAAAAGCCCTGATAGCTGCGGATACAAAGCTCTGCAACGCTCTCACCTTCCGGCGGTTTTGCGTCCATGCCGCCCTTGATCCATGCACGGTATTCCGCATTCTGAATGAGATCCTCTGCGGTTTTTCCCTCAAATTTACCGAAATGCAATTCCCGGAATTCTTCTGCAATGACCATTTCCCGATCCGGAAACAGGATCTCTGCTGTTTCGGTACAGCGCTGAAGCGGACTGCTGTAAACCCGTTCGACACGCGGATAAACATAGCGGTCGAGTTTATCATAAAGCTCATTTCTGCCGGCATCGTTCAGCGCATAATCCGTGGTACCGATATACATACCGCGGTCATTGGCATCCGTTCTGCCGTGCCGGTAAAGAGAAATATGGTAGTTTTTCATAAGTATTGATTCCTTTCCGCCAAATAACAACGTATTTTTGTCGTTTTCAACAAAAATGATATGTAATTTTTGGCAGTAATTTTTTGTGGATAGGGCTTTACAAATTATACTATATGTTATATAATTGTAGAGTATCGGTTTGCTGATTCAGCAGACAATCCATTTCAGAAGGGAGTATATTACCATGAATGAAGATTTTCCGCGCATTATAACGCTTCAGCGCAAAGAGCGCAAAATCAGTCAGAAAAAGGCTGCAACAGATCTTGGTATTTCACAGGCACTCCTTTCTCATTATGAGAAGGGAATCCGTGAATGCGGATTGGATTTTTTGGTGCGAATCGCGGATTATTACAATGTCTCCTGCGATTATCTGCTCGGCAGAACCCCCGAACCGGGCGGGAAAACCCTGACTTTGGAAGAAATTCCGGATGATGACGGCAACAACGAGATGCCTTCCAATGAAGCGATCCGTTTTTACCGGAAGATCATCAATAATTCGATCAGCCTGCTGTTTTCTTTTTCACAGCGTGCCAATTCTGTCACATTGATTCGGGAAGTATCTTCTTATCTGATGCTTTCTGTGTATAAGCTCTTCCGTATTATTTACAATGCCTGCCCGCACAATGACCAAAAGCTGTTCCGTGTACCGAAAGTTGTCGCAAACGACAGCTCCAATGCGATCATTTCGCTTGCGGAGTCGAACATCAAGGCAGCTTCCAGCGGCATTGCGCTCGGCACGAATGATGCAGTTGAGGATGCGGAAACGCTGTATGTCACAACGGCAACGCTTTCCAAGGATTTTGCAGAATATGCATCATCCCTGCTGAATCTCATCAAGATCAGTGAAGACAGCATTGCAAGGACCCGTGATACGCTGCAAACGCAGCACAGACCCTGATGTTATTATATCACATCACAACAGAAAAAGCAATGTTTTCTATTTGAAAAAGAATCGCTTTACAGATCAAGCCGAAAAGAGAAGGTTGACCGGCGGCTTCTGCTGACCGATCGAAAAGGTAGAAAAGGGAAGGAACTGCAATAGAATGAAACGATTGAACGGCATTCGGCTGCCGCAGCATAAACGGGCAGAAGATCAGCAGATCGTCAATTTGCCGCTGCCGGAACTTGTCCGCATCCCGATGCTGATGCATCAGGGAGCAGCTTGTGTACCGATTGTAAAACCGGAAGAAAGCGTAAAGGTCGGACAGGTGATCGGACAGGCAGAACAGGAAGATGCCGTGCCGATTCATGCAAGCGTATCGGGAACGGTCACAGCAATTTCCGAATATGAGACCGGATCCGGCGAAAAAGTCCCGTGTATCGAGATCGTATCCGACGGTGAGCAGCTCATCGCAGATGACTGCGTTCAGCCGGAAGTGAAAAAGAAAGATGATCTCATTGCAGCGGTTAAAAGATCCGGCTGCGTCGGATTAAGCGGCGCGGGTGATCTGACCTATCAGAAACTCAGTACGACAGAGAAGATCGACATGCTGATCCTGAACGGTGCGGAATGTGAGCCGTTTCTGACGAGTGACTGCCGTATGATGACAGAGTATGCGGATGATGTCATAAACGGTGCCTCATTGATCCAGAAACTGCTGAAGATCAAAGAAGTCCGCATCGGCATACAGACCAGTCATCCGGCAATCGTCAAAGACTTCGCAGAACGCTGCAAAACGCTGAAAGGATTCCGGGTCTGTCCGCTTCCGCCGACATATCCGCAGGGCGCTGAAAAGGTCTTGATCTATCATTGCAGCGGGCGGGTGGTTCCGGAAGATCAGAAAGCGGAGCAGCTCGGCGTGATCGTATTAAATGTCAGTACCTGCGCATTTATCCATCAATATCTCCAGACCGGTATCCCCTTGGTGGAACGGATCGTGACCGTTGACGGCAATGCAGTCCGGAAACCATGCAATGTGCGTGTTCCGGTCGGTACACCGGTTAAAAATCTGCTGGAATTTGCAGAGTGTGAGTTCAGCGGATTGCAGGAAATTCTTTCCGGCGGTCTGATGATGGGAACATCGCTTTCCGATTTGCAGTCCCCTGTTTTGCGGCAGCAAAACGGCTTGCTTGCGATCCGGCGGAAAAAGATCCGTAAGCCGACTGCTTGTATTCGCTGCGGACGCTGCATGGAAGCCTGTCCGATGCAGCTCATGCCGATGGAACTGGAAAATGCTTATCGCTCTCAAAATATTGCCATGCTGCAAAAGTATCACATTTCGCTTTGCATGAATTGCGGTGCATGCTCTTTTGTATGCCCTGCACATCGTCCGCTTGCTGAAACCAATCAGCTTGCGAAAGCACTTTTGCCGAAGGCGTGAAAGGAGACATCTTGGACCAATTGCGAATCAGTGCGTCTCCGCACACGAAAACACGAATTTCATCCACACAGATCATGCTTTGTGTGATTCTTGCGCTGCTGCCTGCCGCTGCTGCCGGCTGCATCCGTTTTGGCGTGCAGGCGCTTATATTGCTTGCGGTAACAGTCGGAACAGCCGTGATATCCGAAGCGCTTTGGTGTCTGATCCTGCGCAAACAGCAAACAGTCACCGATTGCAGTGCAGTCATCACGGGTCTGCTGCTCGGAATGAGTCTGCCGCCTGCTTTCCCGATCGTGAAAGCGGCAATCGGCAGTTTTTTTGCTGTTATCATCGTCAAAATGTTATTCGGCGGGATCGGCAGAAATTTTGTCAATCCGGCTGCTACAGCCTATCTTTTCTTATTTGTTGTTTTTCATAAGGAAATGACCACATGGAGCACAACGGCTGATGCAGTTTCATCTGCAACACCGCTGTCCGCGGAACAGACCAATCTCTGGGATCTGTTTCTCGGCAGTACTGCCGGCTCGATTGGGGAAACATGTGCACTCGGCATTTTGCTCGGCTGGATTTTCCTCTGTATCTCTAAGGTCATCTCCCCTGCCCCTGCGC